>CAMWQF010000047.1 GCA_947176285.1 uncultured Porphyromonadaceae bacterium | reverse complement strand
TTTCTTGTTGATTTTTTGAATTCGTAAATAAGTTTAAACAACTTAAATATTTAATATAAAAAGGACGCCCTGATAGAGCGTCCTTTTTTATGAATATGAATATCTTACAAGTCTACACGCTGACCCTCGATCCGGGAAGGAGGAATAAGCATGAAGCATGCTGATGGCGCGTCTGCAGGAATAACTTTGTTTTCGATTTGCTTACCCGACAATAAGCTACGTGTCCAACTATAAAGGGGACTTAGATTTATCTGCATATAATAGCGATCGTCAGAGTCGTCAGTGGCTTGTGGAAGCCCCCATATCCAAGTGCAACGGAATGTCATGTCGCCGGTTGCCTCATTTCCATCTTCAGGAACAACAAGAGTCCACAATACATCGCCACCCTCATTCATTGATGAAATATCCATAACGGCAGAAGAAGTCTCTGTCAGATTATTCCAGGTCCATCCCCCATACTGAAGGGGTATGGGAGTTGCTGATTCAAGACCATTTCCACCGGAAATCCATCCGTCGAAACTCCATTCCAATCCTGTCTGCAGGGATGATGAAACTTCCGCAGACTGAGGTGCGGGGCCCCCTATGCAGAAATGCTTGCCGGAATGTATAAGACCTGATGGAATTCTCTCATGGAGACTGACGCCAAAGTTGCAATCTGACAGACAGAATCCACGCGATTCATATTGTTTTCCACCTTGAGAATATTGCCATTTTCCATTGTAAAGGTTGCCGTTGTGGATAGTCAATTGTGCTTCCACTATATAAATATCTCCAAAGAAGGAAGTATTTTCAGCAAATGAATGCATCTGGTAGATGTCGCATGCTAACTCGGCAGTGGAATTAAGCGAGATACTTTCTGGAATGCCCCAGCCACTTTCATTTATCGAAGAAGCAGGAATGGATATGGGAAATACATGGCTCACACGCTGCGGAGCTATACGTTTCTTTAAATCTCTGCTTCTGAGATCAGGTCCTTTAAGGTTTGGAGTAAGAATGTTGTCGAGCCAATCCTTAAAAATCACCATAGGAACTTCTTCTTCACCTATTTCTTCCCCCTTATTCTTTTTATGCACGCTCATTGACACCGCTTTGCGGTTGAAGCTTATTAAAGCAGAACGGTCGATACTCATCGGATCGCCTGCATATATAATCCCTTTTGCACTACACCAATCTTCAAGTTTGGAGCCTACAGGATCTACTATAGTGATGATAATACCGCGCTGATAGGCGGCTACAATTTCATCCTCATAAGTGTCAAGATCTTGGCAAGCCACTATCACGTGCTTTGCCTTGTTAGGCTCTACAATATTGGTGAAGGTGTTGGAAAGTTGTTCCGACATCGATCCACCTGCGCCGAGGATGGCAGTAGGCTGAGTGCTTTCAATCTTTTGGACAGGCAATACATTTCCTTCCTCCACTACGGTGAGATTTTCTACAGGTGGCACTTCATTGTCATTGGAGCATCCGGCAAATATCAAAGAAGTTCCCGCTATGACGGATAAGAACAATTTAAGATTAGAATCCATGATTTTTTACACCATAAGTATAAGTTGTTACGCTATGTGGGCAATACATACCCGGCATATCCTTATAATTAACGATAAAGACCTTAATTTTGTTTTGGTTTCTCCATCTAAAGAATTAGAGAATTTCCTATTGGTGAAACCCATGCGGAGTATGCTTATCATTATTTTCCTGTCAGGAGCGACTTGAGATCATGAAGCACTGTCAGCGACTGAAGAGGAGTCAGATTGTCAATATCAATAGTGAGGATTCGGTCGCGGATCTGACTTAGCAACGGATCATCAAGTTGGAAGAAACTTAACTGATAACCATCACGCTGCCCTGCTATTTCACCTAATTTTCCTTTAGCAACGCTATCCACTCCTTTATTGTCCACATTTGAAGATGACGATTCCAGCCGCTCCAAAACCTGATTGGCACGTTTCACTATCGAAGGGGGCATTCCAGCCAATTTTGCCACATGGATACCGAATGAATGCTCTGACCCTCCCTTTACAAGTTTGCGTAAAAACACTACCTTACCCTTGATCTCCTTCACCGATACACTCCAGTTATGTATACGGTTAAAAGACTTCTCCATCTCGTTGAGTTCATGATAGTGCGTAGCAAAAAGAGTTTTGGGAGTGCATCTTCCATTTTCATGAATATGCTCCACTATCGACCATGCAATGGAAATTCCATCGTAGGTCGAAGTGCCTCTTCCCAATTCATCGAAAAGTATAAGCGAGCGTTGGCTCATGTTGTTAAGTATAGAGGCAGCCTCGCTCATCTCTACCATGAATGTAGATTCGCCCGCTGCCAGATTGTCGCTTGCTCCAACACGTGTGAATATTTTATCCACTATTCCTATACGTGCTGACTCTGCAGGCACAAAAGAGCCCATCTGAGCCATTATTACGATTAGTGCGGTCTGGCGAAGCAAGGCTGACTTTCCGCTCATGTTCGGTCCCGTAATCATCAATATCTGATTGCTGTCGCAATCAAGGCGCACCGTATTTGAAATGTATGGCTCTCCAGGTGGAAGACGTCGTTCTATCACCGGATGGCGACCTTCAATGATCTCCAAAGAAGTGGAATCATCCACTATCGGACGCACATATCTGTTGGATGCAGCAACTTCAGCCATACTTAAGATGAAATCTATCTCTGCAGCTGCATTGGCACTTTTTTGCATTGGCGCGCACGCTTGCGAAAGATGATCAAGTAGTTTTCCGTAAATCTCACTTTCTATTTGCCCTATTCTGTCGGAAGCAGTCAGTATCTTCTGCTCAAAATCTTTTAGTTCTTCTGTAATGTATCGCTCTGCGTTGACAAGAGTCTGCTTTCTTATCCATTCAGCCGGCACTTTATCCTTATGAGTGTTGCGCACCTCAATATAGTAGCCGAATACATTATTGTAGCTTATCTTAAGCGATGTGATACCTGTCCTTTCAATTTCCCTGGCACATATGGCATCCAAAGCAGCCCGAGCATTGTCATGAAGTCCTCGGTATTCATCCAGTTCTTTTGACACCCCTGATGCTATAGATCCCCCCTTATTGAATAAAGCAGGAGCATCCGGCGATATAGTATTCCTAATAAGTCCAATATACTGCTCAAGCGGTTGCATTTCTTCCGCTACTTTTGCAATTTCCGGGGAATCAGCTCCGGAAAGTGATCTCTTCAGCCGCATACACCCCTCCATTGAAGCAGCAAGAGAAAGAAGATCGCGTGGTTGGGCACGTCGGTTAGATGTCTTTCCTATCATTCGTTGCATATCCCCTATTGCCTGAAGGCACGTGCGTGTATAATCACGACGGTCAGTGTCACGGAAGAAGAAATCCACCATGGCATGTCTTTCATTGATTTTCTTCGGATCAAGAAGAGGGAAACTTAGATTGGAACCAAGCAGACGTGCTCCCATCGGAGTGACGGTGTGATTGAGCACTCCAAATAGAGTCAAACCTTTTGCGCCTGCAGCAGAAGTGGTAAGTTCAAGATTACGCAAAGTAAAAGGATCCATCCGCAAGAAGCGTTCACTGTCAATGCGCGAAAGAACTGTGATGTGAGAAGTATTGCTATGTCCCGTTATGTCAAGATAATAAAGCAAGCTTCCGGCTGCTATGAGCGCAAGAGGCATATCATCTAGACCAAAACCCTTCAGCGTAGCTGTCTGAAATTGTTTTAGAAGTCTTTCACGTGCCGAATCTTCTGTATACACCCAGTCTTCCATATCAAAGTTAGGGCATTTCCATGTGATGAGTTCACTCCATAATTCGCGAGTGCCGTTCATGCGTAGAAGTTCCTTTGGCGCAAAGGCTGAAAGAAGCTTATCTATTTCTGCCGGATCAGTTTCTGTGGCAAGAAATTCACCTGTCGTGATATCAAGAAACGCAACCCCCGCTCTAATGGGTTTTCCTTTTCCCGAACGCTGAAAATGGATACCTGCAAGATAATTGTTTTCTGTGCCTTCCATCGAAGAATCATTGGTATTGACGCCCGGAGTCACCAGTTCAGTTATACCACGCTTCACGAGTTTCTTGGTAAGTTTAGGATCTTCAAGTTGCTCACAGATCGCAACTCTCTTTCCTGCCCTGACAAGCTTAGGAAGATACGTGTCAAGAGCATGATGAGGAAATCCGGCTAATTCCACAGACTGAGCCGATCCGTTAGCTCGTCGGGTAAGGGTTATGCCGAGTATGGAACTTGCCTCTATTGCATCATCAGAGAAAGTTTCGTAAAAGTCACCCACACGGAAAAGTAATATAGCATCGGGATGCTTTTTCTTCATCTCGAAATATTGCTTCATCAGAGGAGTCTCTACTATTTTTGCCATTTAAAAAGAAAAATTGGGCTAATTGGTCTTATTAGGCTAATTATAATATTTTATTTGAGGGGAAAGAGGGAGAGCATCCATATTGACATCGCCACATATATGAGAAGGCCTACCACATCATTCATAATCTGGATGAATGGCCCCGTGGCGAGGGCAGGGTTTATCTTCATCTTCTCAAGCGTGAGGGGCACAAATGTACCAAAGACCGTTGCAAATATCACCACACAGAAAAGCGATGCCGCAACAGCAAAGGAGACTGCATACATATGAGGCTGCGTGAAAAGCACATATATAAGCACCACGCCGCTTATCACCACAGCGTTGAGAAGGGCTACCAATACCTCTCGTCCTATCTGCTTCCAAGCATCCTTTATTTCCAGTCGCCCGTTGGCAAGACCTTGCACTACGATTGCAGATGCCTGCACACCTACATTACCACCTGTGCCTCCAATCAGAGGAATAAAGATAGCAAGTGCCGTTACTGCGGCTATCTGCGCCTCAAATCCGGTAAGAATTACAGAATTAATTATACCACCGATGATACCAATCAGAAGCCATGGTATGCGCGCTTTTGTTTGAGCAAATACAGAGTCATCCACGTCTACATCGGAGGAGATACCTGATGCCAACTGATAGTCACGTTCCGACTGCTCGCGCACCTCGTCCATAATATCATCGACAGTAATCTGACCCACAAGTCTTCCTATTGAGTCCACTACCGGCATCGCAACAAGGTCGTATTTCTCAAAGTCTATCGCCACCTCATCTATAGGGGTATCGGTATGCACCTTGACAGGGTCTGTCTGCATCACATGCTTTATCTTCGACACCGATGGGTCAGTGATCATTTTTTTAAGGGGAAGGATACCCTTGAGACGATTGTCATCGTCTATAACATAAACATAGTAGATTTCATCAAGATCTGCTGCTTGGCGCCGCATCTCCTTGAGGCATTCCGGCATGGACCAGTTTTCGTTGACCGCTATATATTCGGTGCCCATAAGACCACCGGCGGTATCCTCATCGTATTGGAGAAGGTCAACGATATCCCCGGCTTGCTCCATGTCATCGATGTGCTGGATCACTTCCTCTCGGTCTTCCTCGTCAAGTTCCTGTATAAGGTCGACGGCATCATCGGTGTCAAGTTCGTCAATAAACTCGCCGATTTGCTCCGGTTCCATATGCTCGATGAGTTTTTTACGGTCTTCCTCATCGAGTTCCATAAGCACATCCGCTTTCTTTTCCTTATCATCTATAAGGTTGAAGAGCCACTCCGCCTGCTTTATATTAAGCTTGCGAAGGAGCTCTGCTACATCAGCCGGATGGAGGTCAGCTATTTCATGGCGAATGCCGGCAGCATCATCGCTGTCGGCCATATTTTCTATTCTCTCAATGTCTTCTTCAGTGAAATCCTTCATAGAGGACAAAGATAGTCAAAATTTTTCAATAATGAAAATTTTTATGAAATTACCATGGTACCCTGTTTCTGTATTTGTAGACGTATGTCTGCACTCCGGATGAGTTGCGCCATTGCATCCATAACGTATCCGCATCGCTAAACCAGTAATTCATTGTCGATGGATTTCCATATTCATACTGAATGTTGATCTGAAGCGTGGATGTACCGCTTACAGAGTGCTGACACCAATAGGCAAGTCGTTCCGTCTCTTGATAGCCACGGTCATAATAGAAATATGTGCCACGACCATCGCCATTGAAGTACATATAATTCACCTCATCACCTCTCACATAGTCAGAATTGACCTGATACAATTGCCAGCATCCTGTAAGATTCCGGTCGTAGAAAGTATCATCACCCCAATCACCCGGAGGCTCCGGATTCCAATAATTTATATCGCACGATGGCAACAACAACAGAAGCATTGCAAAAATTGGCAGATAAAGTAAATTTTTTTTCATATAATATTCTTTTTAGGTGATTTTATAAATAATTTTATATGTATTTAACAAATAGATAAAGCCCGGGTTTAAAATGACCCGGGCTTTTCTTCAATATTATTGAATAGGTGATTATTTCACCATTACTTTCTTAACACTGTTGCCTTTGCGCACGATGTAGATACCCTGTTCCGGGTTAGCTACGCGTACTCCCTGGAGATTGAAGTATTCAGCAGGAGCATCAGATGTCTCTTCTACAGATTCTACAGCTGAAGAGGCAGCTTCATATAGCGCAGGAAGAGCATGAGTGATCTCAGGATAAGAGCCATATGAGTTAAAATTCTCATCATACTGGATAGTTTTGCCAACCAATACATTTGTAATCTTAACGCCTTCAGCAGTGAATTCCACTGTCCATGCAAAGCCTTCTTCAGGATTGTCAGAAACTGCATCTGCTACATTGAAGGAATTGTAATTACCCTTCTGATAGTAGTAGCGGCTGGATGCATCCTTGATATAATAAGTATCGGTGCCTGCAGTTTCAAATGTAAACTCAACAGCAGCAGAAGTAGAGAATGAATCTCCTTCAGCTACATCAGAAACCTGAAGATAGCCATAAGTTTTGTTTGCTTCCAAATTAAGGCTTGCCTTGCCGGAGGTAGCGATAGCGTAAGTCTTGCCAGCCTCTATAGAAGAAACCTTCTTATATACTGTTTCATCAGCCGGAGGAGTGACTGGAGTGCCACCTTCTCCTAATTCATAAGCACTTACACTCTTGAAGCCCGGAACTCCGAAATATTTTTCAATATTACCTGTAAGTGTCACCTCTTTTCCAAGATTTTCAGGATTTTCATTTAAGTTGAGGGCATTGCGAACATCACCTGAAGGAAGCTGAACAGGAATACACTTGTTGATATCTGTTTCATTTGCTGCATCTGCAAGAACAAGGTTTGTCTTAGAAACCTCACCGGTCACTCCAAACACTGCATCTTTATATACCTGACCGGGAACATATCCTACTATATAACCCTTCACTTTCTGACCTGCTTCTTTTACATCAGCACCGAGTGCAATGATTTCAGCCACTGTATAGGTCTTTACTACAGGATCTACAGTAGAAGATGCGTTAAGTTTTACATCTGTAACACACCAAGTGGCATAGTTGGCATCTTCTGTTGCATAATAACGGAATCCTACATAGATATTACCCTTGTAGGAGCTGAGATCTATCTTTCCGCTCTCTACCCAGCTGCTGTAGCCACTTTCAGGTGCTGTTGCATATTCGGCATTCAATTTGGTCTTTTCGGCAGTTGCAGGATCATTCGATGTCAACACATAGGTTTCGAATACACTTGTTGTAGAACCATAACCGTTCACCTGTGTCTTGAATGTAAGATTTTTGTCTGCACACTTCTCTATATCAATTGCAGGCGAAATCAGCCATTCATCATAAGGAGGTTGAGTACCCTTATAGCCGGTAGCAGCTGCATAGGTGGTACCACTATAAGCAGTTGCATAAAAGTCCTTATCACCTGATAACTTTGCGAGAGTCCATGTGTCGGGAATTGCAGCAAACTGCTCGTTAAGTTCAGTTACTACACTTCCTGCAGACGGAGTTCCACCTACCCATTCATAGCTGGATGTAGACTTAAGACCGGGTACATTGAAATAAGCTTGACGGCTACCGCATAGAATCACTTCATGACCAAGGTTCTGAGGATTATCAAGAAGATTAAGAGCAGCCCTTACATCGCTCTTGCTGACGAGCTGAACAGGAATACAGTAAGCAGCATCATCTTCTTTTGAACTGGAAGCCAAAAGCAGATTGCTGGCAGATGCCTTTTCATTGGAAAAGTGTGCACCTTCAGAAATATTTGCTCCATCTACAAAACCTACGATGTAGCCTTTTACGTAAGTATCAGGAATTGCTGCTTCAGGAGTACCCAATTCAATGAATGCATCCACTGTCAACGGATTTTCCTTACTGCCAGGATCCTGGGCATAAGCTGAGCCTAAACCCAACACTGCGCATAGCGCGAGTAAAGTTTTCTTCATACTTGTTAAATTTTAATTAATTAAACTATTTATTTATATATTTAGACAATGAATCTGCAATCTTCCATATTGCCATTCCGGCACTTACCGACACATTTAGACTGTGCTTGACGCCATGCATCGGTATTTCAAGGATGATATCCGCTATATCCACTATTTGTTGATTAACCCCCGACACTTCGTTCCCCACTACAAGAAGGTACTTTTTATCTTCCTCAGGTAAAAATTCCATCAGATCTATACTGCCGTGCGCCTGCTCAAGCACACATATCACCCATCCTTCCGCTTTTAATTTTCTGCATTCTTCAACGCTATCTTCCACATATCTCCATGCCACTGAATCTTCTGCTCCAAGTGCAGTTTTCGATATCTCCTTGTGAGGAGGAACACCGGTGATGCCCGCCATTATCACTTCATCTATAAGAAAAGCATCGGATGTGCGGAGTATGGAGCCTACATTCTGCATCGAACGTACATTGTCAAGAAGTATAGCGAAAGAGAGTTTAGGAATTTCCCTATACTCTTCTACACTACAATTAGTAAGTTCCGCTATATTCTTCTTTTTCATAATTTTGAATTAAGGAAGTAGAGAATGATTATTCTAAATTCAAAATTCTACATTCTAAATTAATTAAGAGAGTTGAAGCATCCTTTCGATAGGACGGAGAGCCTTTTGGCATATCTCGGGAACAACCTCAATTTCAGGCTTTCCATCTCGCAACGAATCGCGAAGTTTCTCCAGTGTGATCATCTTCATATATTCGCACTGATTGCACTGGCATTCGGCATCTTCTGCCGGAGCAGGAATAAATGTCTTTTCCGGACATTCCTTTTCCATATCAAAGAGTATGCCGCTTTCAGTCACCACTATATATTCCTTCGCATCATCTTTACGGGCAAATTCAAGCAAAGCCGCAGTGCTACCTACCTTGTCTGCTATAAGCTGCAGAGGACGGCGGCATTCCGGATGCACCAGCACCTTGGCACCGGGATGTGCCTTTTTAAGTTCGGCTATTCCTTGAAGTGAAAAGCGGTCATGCACATGGCACGCTCCATTCCATAGAAGCATGTTCCTGCCGGTCACTGAATTTATATATTCGCCAAGATTGTGGTCAGGACCGAAAATAATCTTCTCATCTACCGGAAGAGACTCTACAATCTTACGGGCATTTCCTGAAGTGACCACTATATCTGTGAGAGCCTTGACTGCTGCAGATGTATTCACATAACTTATCACTGTATGATCCGGATGCTCTTTTACGAATTTTTCAAATTCCACAGGATCACAACTGTCAGCAAGTGAGCAACCGGCTTCAGGAGCAGGAATGATAACTTTGCGATCCGGACAGAGTATCTTGGCTGTCTCTCCCATGAAATGCACTCCACACATCACTATCACATCAGCGTCTGTCTCGGCAGCCTTGCGCGCAAGTGCAAGGGAGTCACCGATGAAGTCAGCTACCTCCTTTATTTCATCACGCTGATAATAATGAGCCATTATCACGGCGTTTTTTTCTTTCTTGAGTTCTTTTATCTCTTCGGCAAGTTGCCTTTTGAGATCTGTGTCAAGTGCTGAAGTTTTCGACTCCATTTTTTATTTTTCTATAGTTTTAAAAAATATTTAAAATAAAAAATTTCAACAACAACAATAAAGGGTGTAGATAAATGTAGGTTACTTTTGACTGAAAAATTTGGTTTTATCAGTTATTAAACATTTGTCTACGGTTATCTACAGGTTTTCAAACTGCAATATGCTGATTTTTCATCATTATGCTGAGTTTGTCTACACTCTGTAGATAAGTGCAAAGTTAATAAATTTTCTGATAATATTTGTAGAAAAAGGGGGAATTTTTGATTAAAAGATTATGAAAAAAGGGAAGATAACTTGCCGATAAGCAGCATGGTCTCTTCCCTTGTCTCTTTATCTACATATTGAACTTTCCATTTATCAACAAAATAGTATGTGTTTTTAACAGCTTTTAGACACTTATCTACAAGTTATCTACAAGTGAAAAAATCAATAATGGAAAGATGACCCTCCCAAGAATTCGCGCAGCAGCGATGTGGGTGGAATTTGATCTACTGGAATAGTATCAAAATATTCCAAAAATTTAAGCAACCTATAGGCTGTCTCATATTGCTTGACATTATGGGGCACCTGTCGCAACACAGGCTCCGCATATTCCTTCATCACTCCGAGTTCAAAGATAAGCGATGAGTTGAATGTGGCATCTGCATTCTCCTGGAAAGGGAATATCCACTTCTCTTCTCCGCGCCTTACTGACGGCCAGCGATGTATTGTATCCAAAGCTGAAGTATGACGATATCTATAGTCGCGAACTATGCGGCGAAGAAGACGGTTGTCGGTTGTGGAAATCCAATTGTGGTCATCGATGGCAAGTGTCGTCAAAGCTGATACATACACCTTATATATAGAGGAGGCTCCTACTGAGGAAATAAGTTCAGGGTTCAATCCATGGATACCCTCTATGATAAGTACGTCGGTAGAATCCATTTTCAGTGGTTTTTCCTTCTCGATGCGCTTGCCAAATTCAAAACTATAAGTAGGAAGATTGACAGTCTCTCCTGCCAAGAGTCTCGAAAGATCGGAATTAAGTCGTTTAAGATCGAGGGCATACAGGCTTTCGTAGTCATAGTCACCGGTCTCATCAAGAGGGGTTTTGTCGCGGTCTACAAAATAATCATCAAGAGAAATCATCTTCGGGGTGACAAGTGATGTCATTAGTTGCACTGCAAGACGTTTGCAGGTGGTGGTTTTTCCTGATGAAGAGGGACCGGCGAGCAATACTATTTTAGCTCCGCGAGCCACTATCTCATCGGCTATATGACCTATCTGGCGCTCATGCATCGCTTCTGCGACATTTATAAGTTCACGCACCTTGCGTTCACGCACCGACATGTTGAGTTCTCCGATATTGCGAACTTTTATGACTTCATTGAAATGAGTGTAATCAGTGAATGCCTTAAACATTTTTGTCTGTTTTTCAGGAGTAAGCGCTTGATCAGGATTCTTTGGGTCTCTACTCATGAGAATAAATCCATCGGCATATGGATGCAAGGCGAATACCGGGGCATAACCTGTGGATGGTGGAAGAGCGCCGTAATAACTGTCGGCGAGTCCGTCAAGTGTATAGTAAGTGGTATAAAGTTGTCCGGTAGTCTCATAAAGGAGTAC
This sequence comes from uncultured Porphyromonadaceae bacterium, assembly GCA_947176285.1. Lineage (GTDB taxonomy): Bacteria > Bacteroidota > Bacteroidia > Bacteroidales > Muribaculaceae > Lepagella. Next base: position 799 of record CAMWQF010000047.1, on the reverse strand, counting down.
CTTGCTGAAGAGATGTTGGTCGCGCATCTTGGGCAAGATATCTGTAGTAAGACGTTCATGACGCTCGAAGGGAAGATCAGCGAGAGAAAGTTCCTTCATTCGCGCTTGAAGAGACTTGATTTGTTCAGTGCTCACTTCAAGAGGTATAAACTTGTCTTTAACTTGCGTGAATATGCGGCAGAAGTAGCCTTTGAATATACTGTGCTCAATGCGCAACTGTGCCGTAGGAAACATTTCGCTGACCGCTTTGTATAGCATGAAGCAAATGGCTCGCACATATACTCGGCGTCCTATTTCTGAAAATTCGGAAAGATATTCAATTTGTTTAGGTGCATATATTGGAAAACGAAGGTTTTCGGTCTTATTATTAATGAGGCAGCAAATAGGCTGAAAAGGAAGTGAGACTGTGCCATTGTCAAGTAGTGACAGGGGAGAAGCCCCACCTTCGGCAGTCACATAGCGATCTTGATTCTTGATATAGATTTCCATGATATTATAGTTATTAAGGATTTTAATGTCGTTAGGGTCTTTTAGACCTTAATGGATGAATTATTATGCTGAAAAAGCCTTTTTTAGGTCCTTTTCAGATGCAAAGATAAGAATTTTAATCGAAAAAAAGCAAAAAATTACCTAAAAATTTGGTAGATTCAAAAAAGAGCATTAACTTTGCACTCGCAAAATAGCCTATGACCCTTTTGGAACATGGCTGTTGCTAAAGGAGGCCCATTCGTCTATCGGTTAGGACGAGAGATTTTCATTCTCTAAAGAGCAGTTCGACTCTGCTATGGGCTACTAATAA
>CAMWQF010000046.1 GCA_947176285.1 uncultured Porphyromonadaceae bacterium | reverse complement strand
AGGATGGCAACAGATACAGGCACTCACGCTTTTTTCATACCCGCTCGACTCTGGAGACGCCTATAGAGCAATTATATTATAGCTCGGACTTAATTAGCATGCGCTGTAAAAACTGTGGATGGCCTAACCGTCCCGAAGATACAATATGCTCCAAGTGTGGATCGCCTTTAGAAGCGAGTCACACATCTTCAGTTGAGCATCAACCAGCAAGTTCAAATCAAACTGTTAGAGAAGGTGATATATTCGGTTCAGTATCCCAACCCAATATATGTGCCAAATGTGGCTATCCATTGCGTCCGGGACTTCAAAAATGTCCTAATTGCAATAGTGAAATAGGGGCAAACCATGTCGTCTCTTCTCAACCACCAGATAATAGTAACTCTCGTTCAATACGACGCCCAACAGTTGTTGGGGTTCCGAATATGCACGGGACTGTAAATGTATGGACTGAAGGTATAATTGGTTTGACCCCATCATTTGTTTTATCTCCTGTTAAGCGAAACGGTGAAAGGAGACAACCGGATGAAATAGAATTGGAAGGAGAAAGCGTTGTCCTTAATCGAGATAATACTGATCCTGGTAACCTGTCTATTACGTCTCGAGTCCAAGCAACCATTACAAGAAAGGATGACAAATGGTTCATTGAGGATAAAAGTGAACAAAAAACAACTTTTGTTCAAGCATCTACCCCTCAAGAGCTACATGACGGTGACATAATTCTTCTGGGAAACAGACTATTCATTTTTCACGAATAATTCGTTTACCTTCATAGCGATCTTGGATTCCTCATAAATGATATGATGAACATGGTAAATAGATGCGAATTTAATCCTGGCGATATAATTGATTCCAATTATGTCGTTCGCAATACTCTCGGACACGGGAGTTATGGCGTTGTGTATCTTGTAACTGACAGGAACGGAAGTGAATACGCACTGAAACTTCTCAAATTGTGGGAAGTACCTGCTGAGATTCGTACTCCAATGGTTGCGAGATTTGATATGGAATTTGAGACAGGTCAGATAAAAAGCAAGTATCTGGTTCACTCATACAGTCATGGTATTGAAAATGGGAATCCATATATAGTTATGGATTACTGTCCCGGAGGCGATTTGTATCAAAATTCGTCTTCATTAGACTTGTCAAAGGTTGCTTACTGCGTATTGTATGGGCTTAAATCGCTTCATCAAAGCGGGAAAGTGCATCGAGACCTTAAACCGGAAAATGTTCTGAGGACAAAAAATGGGGATTATGCACTTACTGATTTTGGTATAGCAGGGGATAGAACCAAGCGCATGACCGAGATGAATATTGTAGGAAAGCCGAAACAAATATTTGGAACATACGCGTATATGCCTCCTGAGCAGGTAAATCCGCGTCGTGATGCAACAGTTTTGCCTACGACTGATATCTTTTCATTTGGAGTGATGATGTATCAGTTAATCACTGGTTATTTACCCTTTGGTGATCTAAATGATGAAAAGAGTTTGATCCCATACTTAAAAAATGGGAAACAAGGAAATTGGAATAGAAATGCTTTAATTTGTGCATCAGTTGGAAAGGAATGGTATAATCTAATAGAAGGGTGCTTACAACCTAATTTGCATAATAGACTTCAAGATGTTGATGCAGTGTTAAAGACACTTCCAATTGGAAGTCGGCCGGTATTTGAGGAGTATCATGATGACACCTTCTCCACTCATATAATTAACGGACTCCTGCTTCGCGTTATGCACGGAGAAGAGTATGGCCGTATATACCATCTTGATGACATTGTGAATCAAAAACGTAATTCAATTTTGTTAATGGGTCGTCAAAATATGCAGTCAGTAAATGACATAGCTATACGAGAAGATAATAGTACATATATTTCACGTTCCCATTGCACTTTAGAATTAGATTATAATTTAGGCGAATGGGTCATACGAGACGGTCAATGGCAATCCCAACAATGGAGGAAGTCAACTAATGGCACATTCCTAAATTCATCGGAAGTAAACATAAATGGTGCAGTCATAAAACCAGGAGATATAATATCAATCGGTGATACAAAACTAAGAGTGGAGGCATATTGACATGGCAAATAATACTACACATCCGTATAATCGCAGTTTATCCGGGTCGGTCGGAGCTGGTATCGGTTCTATAATATCTCCCGGCGGACGAAAATACTTCATTCTTGAACATAAGGTTACAAGTAAATATCATCGAGCTGGTGAGAACCAGGAAATTATAGTAAATCAAATCGAAATTGGACGAGACCCCCATTGTCAGGTCCGTTTTGATGAATCTTTCAGCACTGTAAGTCGTCGCCATGCAGCTATAATAAAGGATGGTGACAACTGGAAGATTATACCACTTTCACAAACAAACACAACCCTTCTCAATGGTCGTCCTGTTAGGAATGAATGGTACTTACAAAATGGAGATGAGATACAACTATCTGTAAATGGGCCTAAACTTGGATTTATAGTTCCAACGGGTAATAAATCAACAGTCGGAACAATTGGACTTACCCGAAGACTAAGTCTTTTCCGTCAACAGGCGTTAAGACCGTATAAAAATGCTATAGCGACATTGTCTATTATCCTAATTTTGGCACTACTTGGAGGTGGATATAAACTATATGATATTCACCAACAAAATAAGCATCTTGATGGACTTGTTGCTCAGAGTTTGGTCGAGCAAGAACGTCTTAGGGCTGCAAATGACAGTATAGCTCAGGCTGTAGTTGCAAAGTCCGAGGTAATAACAGATATGCAATCTCAAATATCAAATTTGAGTGCATCTGCTGGACGTATATCTTCAACACCCAATACTCGTGTCGGAAGTGTGGACAGAGGAGTAGATAATGGAGCACTGAAATCATGTGACAGAAATGTATATTTTATAATGTCTCTCGGTTTTGAGATAATACTCCCCACAGGAGAATCTTTTGAACTTGAATGTGGAGAACAGTCCGGACTTCCGTCATGGACAGGTACAGGTTTCATGCTTGATGATGGGCGCTTTGTTACAGCTCGACATGTAGTGGAGCCATGGTATTTTTTGAATTCCGGCGGTAAAGTCGATGAGTCAATGCTTATGCTTAATATTATAGCTCATAATGGAGGTAAAGTTGTGGCTCATCTTGGTGCTGTATCAAACTCTGGAGAGAAGTTTTCATTTACATCTACCCAATGTCATACAGTTCGTCATGGCGACGAAACATACGCCTCTGATGATGGAGAAAAGATAGTAGTTGCGTCCGCTAATGCTAAAGACTTTGCTACGATTAGGACTGGCAGAGGTGGTGGGCTTAAATATGATGCTCAAGCAAGTCGTAACCTTGAAAGAGGAACAAAATTAGCGATCTTGGGATTCCCCCTTGGTCTTGGGGCTTCATCTTCAGGCATCAATCCAATTTATGGGTCTGCTGTTGTAGCCGCAGATGGATTACAAAATGGGATGATACTTACTACTGAAACGACCTATGAACATGGTTGTTCCGGAGGTCCTGTATTCTACACCGATTCTAACGGACATATGGTTGTAATCGGAATAACTTCCGCTATTGCCGGTCGCTCTACTGGCTTTGTTGAACCAATATCGTCAATAAATTAATAACTCAGAATATGAAGAAACTAAGCATAATACTACTATTTATCGCAACTGCGATAACTGTAAGCGCTCAACTGCCTCAAGAATTTGGTAGATTCAAAAGAGCTGCGAAGGTACGTCAGTCAACTCCTGAGCATGAAATGATTTCTAAGATAGCCAAAGATGGGGCATTTATTTTCTCACAGAGTTATCAACTTGAAGATTCAGTCGGTAAATTCTTCGGGCTAAGCGGGAATAGAGAATTTGGATCAGAAAATACACTTGCCTTCAAAATAAAAAATGGATATCTGATTTATGACATCGCAAGAGTTCCTTGGGATTATAATCCCCGGTTTGCGAAATTTAAGAAAAGATACACTCCTGTCTTATTCCCCTCTCAATACTCTGAACTGAGCGCTGAGGCGCGTTATGATTCGATATCTTATAAGAACGATGAAATAGTCACGATATATCCAGAGCAACTTTATGGAATGAAGTCAGACATATTCTTCAATGATGGGTTTTCAGTAGCTCATCGTGTAGGCAATAGCGAGGGATTTGTAGTATGGTACATTCTGCCTTCAGATATGGATATAAATTCTACGACAAATCTTGACGTGGTCGTCATTCCGGAGAAAGTTGAGATTTCTGACGACCGAAGTAAGGAATACCAAGTTTCATATCCACAAGTTGAAGGAATTATTATGGGTGGTCTCTATTTAGTTCCTGAAATATCAAGTGTTGGGCGACTGGATTTCATCGTAAATGGAATTTTAATAGGATCACAGGACGACTGGAAACTTGTATGTCCCTTTGCAAACACGGACAATGTTTTTTCCTCTACTACTAATATTCAGATAAAACATGAGGAAGAAATTGATGTTGAACTAACGCCAAACGAAATCACGAAATAAACTATGGCTCCCATAAAGTTTAAGGTTGCAGCTAAGACTGATGTCGGTATAGTACGAACAAACAACGAGGACAATTTCCAAATCTCTTGGGACTTGTCATCTCTTCCTATGCGATGGATAAATAACGAGAATCATCAACTTGGGAAGAATGGTTGTCTTCTTGTTGTGGCCGATGGAATGGGTGGTGCAAACGCCGGAGAAGTAGCATCACAAATTGCAATAGATACAATCAAAAATAAATTTTCGCCCGATGAAATAACAGATAAGATTATTTCTTCGGTTGATGCTATAAATGGATTTATTAAAGATGCCATCATATCCGCGGATTCCAATATAAAACAATATGCAGTTGAACATCCCGAAACAAAAGGAATGGGAACAACTATTGTTATTGCGTGGATAATAAGTGATAAACTTTATATCGGATGGTGTGGTGATAGTAGAGCTTATATATATAATCCGGTCTATGGCCTTTTCCGTATTACTAAAGATCATTCTTACGTTCAACAGTTAGTTGATTCCGGTAAATTGTCTGACGAAGAAGCGTTCGATTTCCCAGACTCTAATATAATAACACAATGTCTTTCGGCATCTCCTCAGAAATGTCGTCCTGATACTCTTTCAAAGCCGATCACGTTATCAAATGAAGACACCGTCCTACTGTGTACTGACGGATTGTGTGGTATGATTCGAGACGGCGAAATAGAAACTATTCTGAAAGAGTCCGATGAAGACCTAACTAAAACAGCAGAGTCTTTAGTTTCTGGAGCTATCAATGCTTCTGGAGCCGACAATATTACGCTCTGTTTATTCAATGTTGTGAGTGGGTTGAAAAAGGCGATTCCGATTAAACCACAAGTAGTCAAAAGTAAGAACAAACTTTATGTCCTAATAATATCAATTATAGCTATTCTTATAGCGATAATATTGTGGCTTGCACTTGGCAATCATCCTTCTGAGCAATCCACTCCCGATTCAGATGTTAAAGAATCGATAGTTGTTGATTCAATTCCTGAAAATACGCCTGATTCAATAAAATCAGATTCAGAGATGCCCAGCAATAAGAATGTATCTGAGAATACAAATAGCGAGGAAGTAAGTGGACAGGCAGAACAGAAAGTCGGAAATGCCAACAATCTTTTGCAAGGTCTTAAGACTGGTCAACTTCCTAAGGCCGAAGATATGCCATCATTGGAAGATAATCAGGAAGTGGAGGTCATTTCAACTCCGGAGGTTATAGTAGTGAAGATACCTTCAAATAAAAGTCTGTATAACTTTTTGAAAGATTTCAATATGAATCAGGCAGACTTTAAGAAATTAAACCCCGGGATAGACGATAAAAAGCTAAAAGCCGGAGATGAAATTAAAGTATATAAAAAGAAATAACCAGTCAACATGAATAATAAAGTAACAATTGGGCGTGCTCCAGAGTGCGACATTGTTGTTGACCAATCCTATGGAAGGGTTAGCAACGAACACGCAACACTCGAAATACAAGATGGGCAACTCATATTTAAGGATCATAGTTCTAACGGGACTATGATTAACGGACGATTGATTCATCAGGCGTCAATAGCCATACAGAACGGTGATAAGATTATGCTTGCAGATGCGTACGAACTCAGTTGGGCTTATATCTTACGTCTTTTCCCTTCATTGCAAAGAAAGACGGAACGATTCGATGCCTCTCAAATAGAGTCTGGCGAACGAAGAACTGAAATGTTCAATCCTTCGGACATAAAACCATCTCATGGTGATTCAAGCAATGGCAATCGTCAGCATACTATCTCTGAAAACGAGACAGTAGGACAACTTAATGACTATACCCAGTTAGAAGTTGATGAATACCTTGAGAGATTTAACCTTGGCGCATTCTTGTCAACTTGGGTTTGGTCATTATGCAACCGAATATATTGGCCACTTATCATCATTCCCATTTCGTTGATCCCATACCTTGGGCAGATTGCAAGCCTTTTCTTATGTTCTTATCTGGGTATCAAAGGAAATACGTTGGCTTGGAACCGTTCAACTGAATCATTTGGCAAATTTGTGTCAAGCCAGAAAAAATGGGTTGGCATAGGAGTGTTCATATTCCTCATCTTTGCTGTAGCTCAATTTATTTCGATTTATTACATCTTATCATAAATTAAAGGCATGACGTTATCACCAAATCAAATGTTCCATGGCCGCTACTTACTCGTCGAGTTAATGGGTAGCGGTGCCTCTGCTGAGGTTTGGAAAGCACTCGACACTAAGGCAGGTAATCTCGCCGTTGCCTTAAAAATATACACCTCTGATATTTCAAAACAGGGCACATACGGACTGTCTGTATTCCAAAAAGAATTCACAACAGTCTTCAACATGACTCATACTAACCTCCTTAGACCTTCTGGATATGATATAAATGAAGGGTGTCCTTACCTGACGATGCAGTTCTGTGAGAATGGTTCTGCAACATCTATGGTCGGTCGTGTTGACGAGAAGGAATTACTTCATTTTCTTCATGACGTTGCTGCTGGCTTAGAGTATCTGCATGACCATAATATTATTCATCAGGATATTAAACCGGATAACGTTCTTGTAGATGACAACTGCAACTTCCTGTTGACAGACTTTGGTATCAGCAAGAAAGAAAATGCAGCAGATGAGGCAATTGGAGGTACTCGCGCATATATGGCTCCTGAAGTTTATGCGGGTAAAACAACGAAAGAAAGTGATATATGGTCTCTCGGTGCTACTGCCGTTGAGCTGTTGACCGGTAATCCGCCATTTGGTGAGAATGGAGGTCTTGCTGAAGCTCAAGGCACAGCAATGGAGACCCTCCCTGGCAAACTTCAGCCGCAAGTCAAACAGTTACTAAAATCCATGCTGGAGGAAAATCCGGCAAAACGCCCCAGTGCTTCTCAAATTCGCAGGTCAATCGAATTATATCAAGAGACCGGTAAATGGACACGTAAATCCAATAGGAATACGTGGATTTACATCACTACAGGCATTCTCTCTCTTGCGGTTTGCGCTGGAATTTTCATGTGGGATTACACTCGTGTCAAGGTTCGCTACTATAAGGACTACACCGAGGTTTGGGGTGTACCGCAAGGTATTGGCCGTATATCTGAATCCGAGCAACAACATCGTCAATATACCTTCAAATTTGAATACCAAAAAGGGAAGGTTCGTAGAGTCTCAACTGTAAATAGCCACGGGAATCTGGATCAAATATCTGAAAGTGAACTTAATGACAAATACGTTGATGCTACGTTCTTTTACAATAACGATGGGCAAATCGATTACGTAAAAGCGTATGATCAGAGCGGAAAATGTCTCTATAAGTTGGACTATGATGCAAACTTGCGAACAGCAGTATTCAAGCAGGATGATGAGTTCGGAACAGAGAAGACTCTGTCAATCAATACTACCGATACATACAATCACGATGATAATCAGCGTAGTAGTATTTCCCGCTATAAGTTGACTTATGACGATAATGGTCGAGTAATTAAGCGCGAATATGCAGGTTTTCAGAATGTTGATGTCGTTGACGAGGACATGGTTCACGGCATTTTATATTCATACGATGATAAAGGACGCATATCCGAAACTTCGTTTATTGGTCTCGATGGAGAAGTAAGAGGAAATAAGAAGGGATTGTCTATCAAGTCTCGTGAATATGATGAGAATGATAACTTTGTTAAAATCTCATATTTTACATCTGAGCGTACACCTTCCCATGACGGAAACAATGTTGCTGTTGTAACATTCTCTCACGACCGATATGGTAACACCATAGAAGAAAAATACTTTGATTCTAAAGGTACACCGGTAATTCGCACCGATGCTTATGTTCATGGACATAAATATGAATATGATGACAACGGACACAGGATTAAAGAGACCAATCTCGGCACAGATGGAAAACCGTCATTCACTACGAGTGGCTATGTTGCAGAATTGATGAGTTATGATGACAACGGTTATGTGTCTGAAATAAAGTTTGTGGATGATGCGGATAACCTTGTAGATATAACAGGTTCTGTAAGTTTTGCCCGTCTTACGATGAAAAACGATGATAAGGGTAATACGCTTGAAAACGCAGCATTTGATAAAAATGATAAACGGATAGAATCTACTGCCGGGGTCTGGCGTACTATATATGAATATGATAGTATTGGTAACAATCTGGGAGAAAAATATTTCGATAAAGACGATAAGCCGACCAAATTTGGAGGCTATCAGGCTTCTACCAAGTGTGTTTACGACAAGTTTAATCGCATTGTTGAAAAGTCTTACTTCGATGAAAAGGATGTTCCCACAGTATGCAATTCGGGATTCCATAAAATTGTCTGTGAATACAACCCCCAAGGTAATCTCATAAAATACTCTTTCTTTGGGGAAGATGGCAAGTTAGTTAAAAACAACGAAAGATATGCACAGTTGACTCTTGAATACGATGAGCTTGGAAATGTCGTTGGAGGAAAATATCTTGACGAAAATGGGAACCTCACCATGAACTCAGATGGAAGCGCATCATTTAAGAGTGAATACGATCCCGCCACGAACTTTAGAATAGCCAACTACTCTTATGACGCTAAAGGTAAGATGTTGGGAGGCAGGAAGTTTAAGTACGATAAACGAGGTAATGTAGTAGAAGTAAAATATGTTGATGAGAATAATCAGTTGAAGAATGGCACAGTAGTCGAGCACTATGAATATAATGACATCGACCTGATTACTCGCCAATACTATACTGATGAAAATGGCAATATGACTGTCTTCCCGAATGCTCAATATAGTCAGGTTAAATTTGAGTACGATGAAAGAGGTAATCGTACTAAAACGACCTATTGGGACAAGAGTGGCAAAGCAAGTTACAACAAGGAAAAGACACATGTGATTATAAAGAAATATGATGCAATGGACAATCTTGTCTATTGGAAGGACCTTGATGTAAATGGCAATCCTAATTCGGCTGGGGAGAACTATCCTGAGATTAAATATGCTTATGACAATCGTGGTAATCAAATTGAATTTACCATTTTTGACGGATTTGGTAAAGCTGTAAATGGTAAAGATGGTTGGCATAAGCAAGTGAATACCTATAATAATCGCAATCAGAGTTTAACGACAGAGTTCCGTGATGTAAATGGACAGCTTGCGAAGTCAAAGGAAGAGGACTATGCACGCTTAGTTAATACTTATGATAATCATGGCAACCTTATTAAAGCAGAACACTTTGACAATACTTCCAAACTCACTCAAGTAGAAACACGAAAACTGAATGGGAAGGAAAAAGTTGTCGAGGTGTCTTGGAAAGATGCCAATGGGAATAACCCCAAGAACAAACTGTCAAAGATTGTAATTGAGTATGAAGCAGATGAAGTAACTCCTAAGAAACAATCTTACTATGGCGATGACGGAAAGTTAATTGCTCATCAAACATACGATAAGGATAAAGATGAATGGAGTGACTATGTGTTCCCAAATGCAGGTCGTCAAGCACCACCTCAATACAATTACGGTGGAGGAAGCTCTTCAAACTGGCAGAGCGACTGGTATGACTTGGCAAGAAGTTGTCCAACAAAGTTGGAAGATGGCTTGATTATACAATCAGTATCAATATCATCGAACTCTGTAACTATCACAATGAGGTTGGAATATGTTAGCAAGTATGAGTTAAGTTCAAGCGATGAGTCAGAACTAAATGGAGTACGCGCTAATCTGAGAAATCATTTCAAACAGTATGTTCCATCATCAGTTAGTATTTATATTAATCTCCAAGACAAGGCTGGAAGAAGCATTTAATACTATATGGAGAGGAGTTTAACACTCCTCTCCACTAATCCTTCAGATCTATATGAATTTCAAAAAGATATCCTTACTCCTATTACTCATTTCCATTACTTCTGTGTTTGTAGATGCGGAGGAAATGTCTTATGCAGCGAAAACATTTCGCTCAAATATTCAAAACTTTTCTCCGAGAAGAAGGTTTTGCGCCCTCTGTGGATAACGATGGGAGCTTATGTTTCAAGAAGGAAGGTACCTCCTACTGGATCGATGTCCTGGGCGATAAACCTTTTTACGTAACATTTCATCGTGAGCCACTCGGAACAGATAATGCTCCCGAATTTGCTGTTCTTAAGGCAATCAATGATGTAAATACAAACATTCGGGCGATTAAATGCTGTTATATGAAGGATCATGTAAGCTTTGCAATTGAATCATATTGCTATGTAGCCGAAGACTTCAAATATGTATTTTACAGTTATCTCGGTATACTGGAAGCTTCAAATGAGATTGCAAAGGAAGCATATTCGAAATATGACACATCCTCTTCTAGTTCTTCTTATAAAAACGCGTCCACTGGTAGTTCAAGTTATAGAAGTGGTTCTTCAACAGCATCGACAACATCCGGCACTCGCTCTGGGAACATGGTTCACATAAATGGTCCAATTTTAGAATCAACATATCACAAATGGTGGGCAACTTCTTTGAAAATAAATCCTACAAATACGATAGTTACTTGTGTTGTTGTCCCTAAGACAACTTCGTCATCTGTATGCTCTACTAAAAATGAATATATCGAAGATTGTGATACCGGAAAAAGGTATTATATTCAATCGAGCAGTATAGGATTAGATCCTCAGCGAACCAATTTGTATTCCAAGGAATCTAAAGCATTTACTAATACCTTTCCAGCATTGCCAAATTCTGTTAAAAGAATTAATATATGGTCGGGCGATGATTATTATGCTAAGAACCTTCAAATTCGATAAAACATATGTGTAAGAAACTTTTTGGAATTCTCCTATCTTTCTGCTTTTCGCTCTCATTATGTGCTCAAGATGAGTGGGAGAATGCTATTCCTACAGGGTTACGTTGGGATATTAACTCTAATTTGAGCAATTATAGTTCGTCCCTAACTAATTTGAAGGTGGCAAATTTAGTACCAGAGACCAAAGAGAATAAAAAGAATAATAAGGTACAGTATTATTCTGTTGAATTTAATTATCAGATAAAAGAAAGTCGACCGTTTGAGTTAACTGTAGATGTGACCAATCTGAATAATAGGCCTGACTATAAATATGGCGTTTATGAAGGTCAGAAACAGAAATGGCATACAAAAGAAATTTATTGGGGCTATTCTATAGGTGTTAATACAACATCTGGTGGAACTGCATTCTATAACAGGTATTTTTCTGATAATAAATCTAATTCTTATTCTTCAACAAGTGTGTATGATAGTGATTCCCCTTCATGGACAAGTCACTATGGCAGTAAAGAACATTCGCTGAAGATAGAATATGATGGAGATCATACTATAAGAGTATATGATAATGGTTATTTAATGAAAACATTTTATAATGCCAAGTCAATTTGCTACTTTGGGTTTAATGCTGGTACGGCATCCCAAATCTATGCTACTAATTTAAAAATAAGACGTAAATCTAACTATGGGATGGCTAAGCCTCGGATAGATGAAGCCATGACGAAAATGCAGAAGGAGGACTGGTATAATGCAGCTCGTGATTTTACATATGTAATCGAAACTCTCCATTATTCAAATTTTGATGTTCTCTTTGCTAGAGGTTTTGCTTATGCTATGCAACAACATTACAAAACCGCCATTGAAGACTTCACAAAGGCACTAAACCAGTATGGGATAACCAATGAGAATCGAGAATCTGCATATTATCTAAGAGGACTTTGTCGCGCTAATATAGGAGACGATGAGTGTGTAAACGATATGCGTAAAGCAGGTCAAGACGGAAAGATTTGGCTCCGTGAAAATAATTTGGAAAACTATGTTGCTGGTAGTAGTTCCAACAATAACC
>CAMWQF010000045.1 GCA_947176285.1 uncultured Porphyromonadaceae bacterium | reverse complement strand
ACGTCAACTTATCCCATCTGTATTAACTTTGAAGCAAACCTAATTTGATTTTTCCGAAAAATGACAAAAAGAAGGACACACATTGCGTGTGTCCTCATTAAGTTATTGATAATTATAAGAGGGATAAACTCATGCGAGAAGTGACTCTACATATGCATAGTCAGGTTCATTGGTCTGTTCCTCGACCATTCTGCTTCCCAATATCTTGCCGTCTTTGTCTATGACCACAACTGAACGTGCCATCAGACCACGGAGGGGACCTTCTGCAAATTCAACACCGTAAGTTTTGCCAAAGTCAGAACGGAAGGTGCTTCCTGTCACTACATTCTTAATTCCATTGGCCGAGCAGAAACGCTGCGCTGCAAATGGAAGGTCGGCAGATACACAAACCACAACCGTCTCCGGAAGGCTCGACACTGCTACGTTGAATTTTCTTACAGACGCTGCACATACGTCAGTGTCAATGCTCGGGAAAATATTGAGAACTACACGCTTACCTTTCAAAGACTCCAAATTGAAGTCTGAAAGATCTTGCGCTGCCAAACTAAAAGCGGGAGCAACTGCCCCAGCGCTTGGAAGCTCCCCTACTGTCTTCACCGGAGCTCCCTGAAATTTAACTGTTGCCATATACCATAAAACACCTTATAATCTTATTGGTTTACCTAACAACACTCCAAAACATTTAAAAATTTCAAAATTTCTCAATTCTCAATTCTCAAATCTCAATTATTTTTCGTAATTTTGTAATTTATTACACGTAATATGCTTTTACACTATGAAACTTATAAAACTTCTGGCCATGAGCCTCGCTTTAGTAAGCCTAAATGCTGTAGCACAGAAAAAAACCGAAATACTTCTCTGGGATGAAAATCCTCTGGAACAATCAGAAACTAAATCTGAAAGAATAAAGGCTCAGGATTATAAGATTGACCCTGCCATCACTGTCTACACACCAAAGAATCCGACCGGCAAGACCGTATTGATGTGCCCCGGTGGTGGATATACCCATCAAGCCTCAGGACACGAGGGCCATGATATGGCTGATTGGTTTAACGCTCAAGGCATAACTTATGCAGTGTTAAAATACCGGCTTCCATACGGTGACAATACAATTCCTCTTGCCGATGCAGAGCAAGCCATGCGTATTCTTCGCAAATATTCCACTGAACTTGGAGTTGATCCTAAAAAAGTAGGAATTGCAGGTGCATCTGCCGGTGGACACCTTGCCTCTACCCTCGCGACACATTACACTTCAGCGGAAACAAGACCTGATTTCCAAATTCTATTTTATCCTGTGATTAGCATGGATGCCAATACAACCCACATGGGGTCAAGGAAAGCTCTTCTTGGTGATAATCCTACTGATGAACTTGTAAAACTCTATTCCAACGCACTTCAAGTAACTCCGGACACTCCAAAAGCATTCATCATGCTTTCTTCTGATGACGGAGCTGTTCCTCCTGCCAATAGCATCGAATATTACACAGCCCTTATCGGCTATAAAGTCAAGGCTACACTTCATGCATATCCTGTTGGTGGACACGGATGGGGATTTCGCGACAAATTCCCTTATAAACGCCAATGGACAGGAGAACTTGAAAAATGGCTCAACGAGGAAGTAAAATAACAATATCTTAAGACCTTTTATCCCTTAAGTTGAGTTCTGTAATACTTAATTTATCAATATGGCAGACTATAACGAAAACGACAACATATTTGATTTTGACTCTGTAGCCAACGAACCGGATTCTAACATGCAGGAAGAAGAGTTTGAGGCTGAAATCGACACACCTGCAAAGGTGGAAGATTCGGGTTACGGTGATGATGCGATACAGACACTTGAATGGAACGAGCATATCCGACGCCGTCCCGGCATGTATATCGGGAAACTCGGTGACGGATCACATGCCGAAGACGGTATCTATGTCCTCATCAAAGAAGTCGTAGACAACTCTATCGACGAATTCAACATGGGGGCAGGGAAACGTATCGACATTTCTATCGATGCAGATACTGGAGAGGTAAAAATCCGCGACTATGGCCGTGGCATACCTCTCGGGAAGGTAAAGGAAGTGGCTTCCGATATCAATACCGGTGGTAAATTTGACGATAAAAACTTCAAGAAGTCTGTAGGTCTTAACGGTGTCGGTCTGAAGGCTGTCAATGCCCTCTCCACTCATTGCGAAGTGACCAGCTACCGTGATGGCGAGTGTGTACGCGTTGCGTTCGACAGAGGCCGTCTTGTAGAGCATACTGAAAAAATGCCGACAAGAGAAGAAAACGGCACTCTCGTATGCTTCCGCCCTGATGAATCTCTTTTCCGTGGCTATAAATTCGATTTGGAAACCATTGAAACAATGGTGACCAACTATACATATCTCAATGTCGGACTTCATATATATTTCAATGGCAAACGATATCTTTCTCGCCACGGTCTGCTCGACCTTTTGAAGGATAATATCACTGCAGAACCCCTCTACCCTATCATTCATCTCAAAGGGGATGATATTGAGGTCGTCATAACCCATACTGATCAGAACGGCGAGGAATATTATTCATTTGTAAATGGCCAGCACACTACACAGGGCGGAACTCACCTTGCTGCCTTTAAAGAGCATATTGGCAAGACAATCAAAGCTTTTTCAGGCAAAAATTATGAATATGCAGATATCCGAAACGGCATCGTGGCTGCAGTGAGCGTACGCATTCAAGAACCTGTGTTCGAGTCGCAAACAAAGACCAAATTAGGCAGTAAGGAAATTGCTCCGAACAGTACAATAACGGTCAATAAGTTTATAGGCGATTTTCTCAAAAAAGAACTCGATGACTACCTCCATAAAAATCCAGAGTTGGCAAATGTAATGCTTAAGAAAATCGCTTCTAATGAAAAGGAACGCAAGGCGATGTCCGGAATTGCCAAACTTGCAAGGGAAAAGGCTAAGAAGGTGAACCTCCACAACAAAAAGCTACGCGATTGCCGCATTCATTACAATGATTCTCTTCGTCAGAATGCCAAAGAAGATCGCCGAGAGGAATCTGCGATTTTCATCACTGAGGGTGACTCTGCAAGCGGGACCATTACTAAAGTTCGCAATGCCGAGACTCAGGCTGTATTCTCCCTTCGTGGTAAACCACTCAACAGTTTTGGACTTACCCAAGAAATTGTATATAAAAATGATGAATTCAACCTCCTTCAGGCTGCCCTTAATATAGAAGAGGGCATTGAGGGCCTAAGATATAATAAAGTTATAATAGCAACTGATGCCGATGTCGATGGAATGCACATCCGCCTGCTTTGCATCACATTCTTCTTGATGTTCTTCCCAGACCTTGTGAAGAAAGGACATGTATATATTCTTCAGACCCCTCTATTCCGTGTACGTAATAAAGCAGCCATCCAGAGGAAGAAAGGGAAAAGAAAGAAGGAGACTTCAGACGAAGAGAAGGATACTTATTATTGCTATTCTGATGAAGAGAGAGAGACTGCTATAGCAAAATTCGGAAAGAATGCAGAGATCACTCGATTCAAAGGACTCGGAGAGATAAATGCTGATGAGTTTGCTGAATTCATTGGTCCGGATATGCGTCTTGACCCGGTTGTGGTGAAAAAAGAGGACTGCTATGACCAACTCCTTGAATTTTACATGGGAAAGAATACCATGGATCGTCAGAATTTCATCATCGATAATCTTATCATTGAAGAAGAAGGGGCATGAAGACAGCTGTTTTTCCGGGAAGTTTCGATCCTTTTACTATAGGACATAAAGATATAGCAGACCGCGCACTCAAGATTTTTGACAACCTTATTATTGGAATAGGATTCAACATCAACAAACCCGGCAAGTTTTCCGTAGAAGAAAGAGTTAAGGCTGTTGCTGAGATTTATGCTGATGAGCCTAAAGTGAAAGTGCTCGCATATTCCGGGTTAACTGTGGAGCTTGCAAAAAAAATGGATGCAAAATTCATCGTCAGAGGTATCAGAGAAGTGAAGGATTTTGAATATGAGCGCAACCTTGCAGACACGAATGCTGCAATATCAGACGTTGAGACTGTATTCCTCCCGGCACGGCCGGAATATGGTTTCGTGTCGAGCAGCATGGTCAGGGAATTGATTGCTAACGGCTATAACCCTTCTGAATTTTTACCCGCTCCAGGCAACCATTAAACTTTTTTCATCTTAAATCGTCATAATCTTTATAGGATTTATTTATTGTTATACATGAAAAAGATTTTTTACGCTATATTTGCACTCATTGCCGCATTAGCTTCTGCTCAGCAGTTTATGCCGGTCCACAAACTTCAATATGCAGAGCAGGCAATTTCTAAACTATATGTCGATTCAGTAGATCAAGACAAACTGGTAGAGGATGCTATAAAAGGTATGCTTAAAAGCCTGGACCCGCATTCATCCTATACTAATGCAAAAGAAACTCAGGATCTGAATGAACCGTTAGAGGGTTCTTTCAGTGGAATCGGCATTTCTTTCAATATGGGCACAGACACCCTCTATGTCATTGAAACTATCGGCGGAGGGCCTTCTGAAAGAGTCGGCATTCTTCCCGGCGATCGTATCATAAAAGTAAACGATACGGTCATAGCCGGTGTAAAAATGCTCAATTCTGACATTATGAAACGCCTGCGAGGTCCGAAAGGCACTGACGTTGATGTGCAAGTTTTGCGATATGAATCAGGGTTGCCGGACACCATCGACTTCCGCATCACAAGAGACGACATTCCTATTTTTAGTGTAGATGCCGCTTATCTTGTTGAGCCTCAGATTGGATATATTCGGCTTAATAAATTTGGAGGTGAGACACATAAGGAATTTGCAGAAGCCATAAAAAAACTTAAGGCAGAGGGTATGAAAGACCTTATCTTAGATCTCAGTGACAATGGCGGCGGCTATTTAAATGCGTCAGTAGATATCTTGGGTGAATTACTCCCTTCCGGGAGCCTGGCAGTTTTCACTGAGGGCAGAAATAATCCTAAATATGATTACTTTGCATTTCCTTCTGGGAAAAGCCCCCTATTAGGTGACGGAAAATTAGTTGTAATGATGAATCAATATTCAGCTTCTGCTTCAGAAATCACAGCCGGAGCCATCCAAGACTGGGACCGTGGTGTCATTGTAGGCAGAAGGAGTTTTGGGAAGGGGCTTGTGCAGCGTCCCGTACCATTCCCGGATGGCTCAATGATGAGAATCACTGTTGCTCACTATTACACTCCTACCGGACGCGACATTCAGAAGCCATATGTCAAGGGGGAAGCAGATGCTTATGCACACGACATATTAGACCGGTTCAATAGTGGAGAACTTATGCACGCCGATTCTGTAAAATATATAGATTCTCTTAAAGTCAATACACTTAAACTTAACCGTCCTATATATGGAGGCGGTGGAATTTATCCTGACATTTTCGTGGGTATAGACACTACAGAAAACACCAAATATTATCGTCAGGTTATGGCTAAAGGTCTTATCAATCGATTTGCCATCAAAACTGTAGATAAAGACAGGAAAGAAATTCTAGCAAAATATCCAACTGATTCAGACTTCCTAAAAGGATACAGCATATCTGAGGCTCAACTACAAAGTCTTTTTGATCTTGCCACTGCTGAAGGCATCGAATTCAATGAAGAGGAAGCCAAACTTAGCAAGCCTCTATTCTCTATGATTCTTAAAGGACTCATCGGAAGAGACATTTATGAGTCTGCCACCTATTTCAAAGTCTATAACGAAAGAGACCCTATGTTTAAGCGAGCTCTGGAAGTGATTAAATCGAATGAATATTCGAAGATCCTTCAATCTCCCAAATAACTAAATGTTCCGATAGACTACGAGAAACGACAAAACCCACAGACAACAAAACAACCCAAAATATGAGACATCTGACTTCTTCACTCTTGTTAGGCATCGCTTGCTCAGCTTTTGCCCAGACTCCAGCAACACCTCCTATTATGCCTGCCTCATCAGAAATAGGTTCAGCCGCGAACACAGCAAAGTCAATGCTTGATGATAACATTGAATTGGTTGACTCTTTGGCATCCGACTCAATAATTTTCGAGCCGGTTGTAATCAGAGACCTTGATGAGATTCTCGCAGCATTGCCCGACACTATGCCTGAACGTCCGTATAACCCTATGGTGGGACCTTGGGTGTTTTCCGGTTACAGATCACTGAAGCATCGCTCTTTCAACGATATTTCGGACAATTCAAATCAGAAAAGTCAATATCTTCAATCCTTTAGTGATGTTAAACCATATCGTCCCCAATGGCTATACAATGCCCTAACCCAATCACGTATTAGTCAGGATTATATGTACTATTCAATGGTGTATAATCCCACTTCAGTTGATTACACATATTGGGATCTACCCGTTCCTCCGCGTTTGCCGGAAGATGATGTATCGCTCGGTGCTTATATAAGAAACCTGAATCTTCCCGAAGTGGCAGTTGACGATGCATTGCTTCCAGAATTCGAGCAAAAGAAAAAACATTGGCTTCATAAGTTCAACACAGGTCTGCAGTTCTCTCAAGCTTATGTGTCTAAAAACTGGTATCAAGGTGGCAATAACTATCTTCAGCTTCTCTACAACTTCTACTGGAACGTCCAGTTGAACCCGACATATCATCCCAACCAGATATTCGAGAGCACAGTCAGCTATAAGCTTGGCATCAATTCAATTGAGCAAAATGCTGTAGGACGGAAATATTCTATTTCTGAAGATAACTTGCAATATAATGTAAAATACGGTTTTAAAGCCTTCAAAAAATGGTTCTATACCATCACAGGTCAATTTAAGACCCAATTCTTCAACAACTACAAGACTAATACTGACATCCGTTCGGCTTCTTTCCTCTCGCCTGCTGACCTTAACGTTGGTATCGGTATGACCTACAGCTACGCAAATCCCAAAAAGACATTCAATCTCACGGCTTCAATAGCCCCATTGTCTTACAACTTAAAGGTATGTATAGATCCTAAAATTGACCATGCCCAATTTAATATTGAACCGGGGAAAAAAGCTCATAGCGAATATGGTTCGAGCGGCGAAGCAAACATGACTTGGCAAGTGACATCTAACATTTCAATGCGCACCCGCGTATTTGCCTTCACCGACTATTCATATTTCCAGGGTAACGTTGAGACTACTTGGGATTTTGCCATCAACAAATTCCTTAGCACTCAAATCTACGCCAACTTGCGCTATGACTCTAGTTCTGATTTCAACTTGAGCAAATGGCATCATTGGATGCTTAAGGAAATCTTGAGCTTCGGACTTTCTTACACATTCTCCACTAAATGATGTCTGAATGATGTCGGAAATCAAAAACATACTCTTGTCGGTGCTGATATCTATAATATCAGTGCCGACATTTGCTTTCTTCCCATCTAAAAGCGACATAAGAGATTGGTGTGATAGCAACATTCTATCTCCCATAGAAGGTATTTGGGAGTATCCTGAAGATGGAGCACAAGTTTTGATTCAGGCGGATCCCACACATCCCGGCTCATTCACCTTAACAATTATTTCCACTCCTGATTGCCGACTTGAATATGGGGATATAATAGGGAGACTCCATCCTACAGTTGACACAAAACAATTTAGGCTTGAGCAATTTACTCACAAAGTCAAATTTACTCTCACTAAAGCCGAGCAATGCGCAGCGATTCTCTCTGCTGACGGAGAGTCCTTACGTGTCAAATCTCCAAAATTGAAATTCAAAGTCAATATCAATACACTCCTGCCAAGATTCTGGAGGGTGGTAAGAATCTCATACGATGACCCTACTGAAAAACTTCCGGCTGGACTAATCAAAGTCTATCCGGGATACGACCACAATGGCTCTCTCCGCCGCAAACCCAGAATACTATGACAACACCCAAAATATTCTCCACAGTATTAAGCCAGGCCACACAAAGAAGGAACCGCATTCCGAGTTCTTCCCACCGCGTATTTTGGCTAATTTTCACAATTGTATCCCTATTATTCACCATCAATCCGGCAGAAGCCAGAAAAATAAGGACAAAACACTCTATAGCCAAGCAATCAGAGAAGTCTATTACATCAAATGACTCAGAATCATCCAATTTAATAATCTCATCAAATACAGATTCGCTAACATTCGTCGAAAAAATACGTCCAAAAATCCACTTCTATGGTTTCGACAAAACTATCACAAGCAATCTCGAAAGCTTTTTTGTCTCAAATGGCATTGACTCTGAAATAAGTGGCATGGAAATTCAAATCACATATTTCGACTTGAAAGGACGACAACTCCATAAAAGAACGGTGAGCATTGACTGCTCCATCCCTGCCGGAGAGACAATGCGCACCGATATAAAATCCTGGGACACACAAAAATCTTTCTACTACCACAAATCTGCAAAGCCCAAACGCCAAGCCACACCTTTCGATGTCAAAATAGAGTTATTGTCTATAACAGTCAACCCTTAACTTCAATGTTTATTTGCACGTCATGATCTGAAGCACAAGTTTATCAGTGACTTGCATGGAGTCGCGTCCGATACTTGTCAGATTGTGGATGGTCTCATCTACATCATCTGAAATGATGCCTTCGGCGGAAGTGACAGCAAATCCTTTCATAGCCAGCATAGCCGACATCATCGCAGTGCTGACACCACTTGATATCTTCATTGAGCAAGACGGTTTAGCGCCATCACATATCATTCCAGTAAGATTTGCTACCATATTCTTTACGGCATCACAAACCTGATCATATCCGCCACCCATCAGGTACACCAATCCACTGGTAGCACCCGTAGAGGCAACTACACACCCGCAAAGCGCTGAAAGACGTCCTAATGACTGCTTAATATAAATGGAAGTAAGATGACTCAACACCAACGCTCTTATCGTAGTTTCCTCCGGAGCATTAATATCCATGGCATAAGACACTACCGGCATAGTCGCAGTGATCCCTTGATTGCCGGAACCGCTATTGCTCATCACAGGCACCATTGCCCCGCCCATTCGGGCATCGCATGCAGCAGAGGTCAAGGTTATAGCATGCGCTAACGGAGTATCACCGAAGACTCTTTCTCCGAAATGAAGAACAGTAGACCCAAGACAGTGACCATACTCTCCCTTCAAGGCAAATTGTGCAGCCGCAAGATTCAAGCGTTTGGCTTCAAGTATAAATGAAATTTCCTCTATGGGAGCTGTCATGGCAAAATCATATACCATCCGCATATTCAAATCAGGATCCTTTTCTGAAGAAGCATCAACTCCTTCACTTTTCGCTGTTTTCTCAAAAAGGACATCCCCATCTTTCTCTACAAGTATAAAATTAGTGTGAGCACCTGATATCACAACTCTCGCTTTATGACCTTCTCCATATACTCTTACATCTATATGAAGGTTGGAAGGGGCATTCTCATCAAGAGAAATCTTGATCCTGTCCTCAGATATGAACTTCCGCCCTTGCTCTACGGCTTCCGCTGTCACATCTTGAAGCACCTCCAACTGATATTCTGACTTACCGACAAGAGCACCAAGAGCAACGGCAATCGGCAAACCAATCATCCCGGTGCCGGGAATCCCCACTCCCATCGCATTCTTAATGATATTGCCACTTAAATACAAGTCAAGCGTCTCCGGCAAACTGCCAAGTGTCTCTGTGGCTTTTGCCACACATAAAGCCACGGCGACGGGTTCTGTACAACCAACAGCCGGCACAACTTCCCGCCTTATCAGTTTTATTATCTGCTCTCTAAGTCCTTTTTCCATTTGAAAAATAAGCCTTTAAATATCTAAATCCCTATACCATCCTCAAATGGCAACGTATCCCGATGAGCCATCTCAATCCGCTTATTGCGCCAACATTTGCGACATACAGCAATGTATCGGTCGTTGCCCCCAATCTCCACCTGTTCGCCTTCTGTTATGATTGACCCACTGCCATCAATTCGCGCATTTACGATGGTTTTTCTGCCACAACTGCATGTTGACTTCACCTCTTCTATTGAATCTGCAATCTCAAACAAGCGTCGCGATCCTTCAAACAGTTGAGTGCGGAAATCTGTGCGCAGCCCATAGCATACGATATTGCAACCATAGTCATCAACGACTCTTGCAAGCTGGTCGACCTGCTCAGCAGAAAGGAACTGGGCCTCATCTACAAGCAGCCAGTCAGGCACACTCAAAGTCTTTTCAAACTTATCTTTCACCATATCGTAAAGATCAGTCTCGGGATAAATCCACAAACATTCCCGCTCTATTCCGATACGGGAACGGATTACGTTTTTCTTTTCTCTTGTGTCCACAACAGGCTTGAGACACATATATGCCATTCCGCGCTCTTCAAAATTATACGCGGTCGTAAGCAGCATGGCTGTCTTGGCAGACCCCATGGTGCCATAACGAAAATATAGTTTTCCAATTCGGTTCATAACGCAAATTTACAACTGAATCATCAAATATGCAAGTCATACATGATATTTTTGATTAGACATGGCTTTTTTTTGAAAAATTAGAATTAACTTTGCAATCGCAAATCAAAACAAAAGATGAACACATACCATTCCTCTCAACCATTTCTCCTCGAATCCGGAGAAATTCTACCGGAAATAGACATTGCATACCATACTTTTGGAACTCTCAACGAGAAAAAAGACAATGTGGTATGGGTTTGCCATGCACTTACCGCCAACAGTGACGTGACCGACTGGTGGCCTCACACTGTTGAGGAAGGATGCTTCTTAGATCCGAATAAATGGTTTGTAGTTTGCGCCAATATCCTCGGCTCTTGCTATGGTTCAACCGGACCAATGTCTATAAATCCCTCTACAGGCGAACCTTATTATACAGATTTTCCCAAACTAACAATCAGGGATATGGTGAATGCACACATTCTTCTTGCTGATGAACTCGGAATTTCTCGTATTCATACACTTGTCGGATGCTCTGTAGGTGGATTTCAGGCAATAGAATGGGCAGCAATGCAGCCTGATCGTTTCGACAAATTTATATTTCTTGCCACTTCTCCCAAAGCCTCCCCATGGAGCATCGCCTTAGATGAAACTCAACGAATGGCAATGCTCAGCGACAAGACATACGGCGAACGCCGTCCTGATGCCGGAAGAGATGGACTGGCTGCAGCGAGAGCCATAGGACTCCTCTCCTACCGTGGTCCGTGGGGATACAACGCCACACAACAAGATCCACCTTCAGATACTATTCCAGCTACTCACCGAGCTTGTACATATCAACAATATCAAGGGGAGAAACTTTGCAGGAGATTTGATGCGTATTCCTATATGGCTATCTTAGACGCATTCGACACGCACGACATTGGGAGAGGACGCGGAGGTGTAGAAAAGGTGCTTGCTTCAATAAAAGCCCCTGCCATTGTAATCGGGCTCACCACTGATATCATTTTCACTCCGGATGAGATGAAACAACTCTCCAACAACCTTCCTAATGCTCAATATTTCGAAATCCAATCGGAGTTCGGACACGATGGATTTCTTGTGGAGCATCAGCAACTCAATGACATTCTGACAAAAAATTAACAGAAAAAAATTTTGTCAGGTCGTATAATTTTTGTAATTTTGCACTGCATTTCGCGCCAAGGCTCTTAAAGATGGGGAATTAATGAGACCCACGCCCAACGCAACAACCAATAATACAATTAATTAAAATGTACGCAATCGTAGAAATCAAAGGTCAGCAGTTCAAAGCCGAAGAAGGCAAGTATCTGTATGTGCACCACCTCGGCGATGAAGTAAAGGAAGGCGAAACAGTAGTGTTCGACAAAGTTCTTCTTCTTGACGCCGACGGCGACGTAACAGTCGGAGTTCCTGCCGTAGAAGGAGCAAAAGTAACATGCGAAGTTCTTCTCCCCCTTGTAAAAGGTGATAAGGTTCTTGTATTCAAGAAAAAACGTCGCAAAGGTTATCGCAGACTTAATGGCCACCGCCAGCAGTTCTCTAAAGTTTTAGTTAAGAATATCGAAAAATAATAAGAAGATATGGCACATAAAAAAGGTGTCGGTAGTTCTAAGAACGGCCGCGAATCACATAGCAAACGACTTGGCGTCAAAATTTTTGGTGGATCTTCTTGCAAGGCTGGCAATATCCTAAAGCGCCAGCGTGGTACTGCCCATCACCCCGGTCTTAATGTAGGCATGGGCAAAGATCACACACTCTTTGCACTTATCGATGGTATCGTTGTATTCTCTACAGGCAAAGAAGGTCGCAAGTTTATCAACGTTCAGCCCCACGCAGCAAACTAAATCCCTCACGATTCCTAATTAATAATAAAATCCCGGACTCAAATCCGGGATTATTTTATATCTATGCATCAATACATTACATATATTTTCTAAATTTTATCAAAAATAATTGCCTAAAAATTTGCACAATCCAAAAAAAAGCAGTAATTTTGCATCGCAATTGAGAGGAACACCACTCTTAAAAGCAAAGAAATGCTTCAATAGCTCAGTTGGTTAGAGCACCTGACTGTTAATCCCAAAAGGAGA
>CAMWQF010000044.1 GCA_947176285.1 uncultured Porphyromonadaceae bacterium | reverse complement strand
AAACCGTATGTCCTAATCCTAATTTAACTATTAATCCATAACTTTACTAATGCAACAATAATTGTCAATGAAACGATTAATTGGTCTTTACTGTATGAATGTAAATTCACATGCAAAATTAACAATTAATTTTATTATAAAGAAGCATATGTGCAAAAATAAGTGAATTTATTATAATTTTAACACTTTTAGAACAATTCTTATTATAGATTATTTTGTCAAGAAAGGGAGGTAACGATCCAAGACTATACATCGATCCGCTCCTGGAAGAGTAGAAAGAACATCAGCATCCGGAAAAACCCTATAGTTGCCTCTCATCTTTCGGAAATCATTATGAGCCTTCAATATGGCATTTGCGTTCGCAAAGTCAAACTTAGCAACATACATGAAGAATGCCAACATATCCATCAACCGACGTTTAAACAGCACTTTCTTTCCTTTTTCTTGTGGAAGATTCTTATGAAGAAGCAGAAGATTGTTTCGGAAATTCAGATACGTTTTTTTGGGATTTCCTTGACTGAGAGTTGCTCCACCGAGATGATAAACAGATGACTCCGGGACTACACAAACTCGATAACCGAGATTGTGAATCCTGCAACAAAGGTCGATTTCTTCCATATGAGCGAAAAAAAGTTCATCAAGTCCTCCTGCATCGAGATAAACTTCGCGTCTAACCATTAGAGCAGCCCCGGAAGCCCATGCTATGTCTTCAGGACCGGTGTCGTATTGACAAAAATCATATTCTATTTGGTCAAAGAGTCTTCCCCTACAAAATGGATATCCATATTTATCAAGCAATCCTCCTGCTGCACCGGCATATTCAAATTTATCTTTTCTATAGTAGGATAAAATCTTAGGTTGACAAGCACCGACACCAGGATGTGCATTCATAAAAGAGAGCAATGGTTGCCACCATCCGGGAGGAGTCTCTACGTCGGAATTAAGAAGAATTACAAACTCTGATTCCACTTCAGATATGGCACGGTTGTAACCTCCGGAGAATCCAAGATTTTCGTCGAAAGTAAGAATCTTGACATTAGGAAATTCGTTGCATAACACCTCCAAGGAGTTATCGGTAGAGCCATTGTCGGCAACAATGACTTCCACTTCCTGACCCTGAGTATTGGCTATAACAGATGGAAGAAACTTGCGTAAAAGTTTCGCACCATTCCAATTAAGGATTATAACTGAGAGAATATTTCCAAGTGCCATGATTCTAAAATTATTAAACTATCTTAGTGGAAGGTTGATGATCATCCGACAATTGATGCGGTTATAGTTTCCGGGTCAGCATTATGGAAAGAATCCAGTCGGGAAGGAGTTATACAGTTGTAGCATGAAGATGATGCTTTTGCACACACACGTAGATAATTATCTGTATGGCCAAACATTACCTCCTCTTCAGCATCCGGATGTTCCCAAAGCACAGGTCTGACTGATCCAAAGAACTGTCGCGAGAATTCCCTAAGTTTCTGGTCACTCAATTTTGTCAGCATGGCAACCCTGCGATGCTTCTCGTCCTGGCCCACCTGATGGTCAATACCAAGAGCCTTTGTGCCGGGACGTTCAGAATATGGGAACACATGATAGCGACTGACAGGCAGCGACTCAGCATATGCGTAACTTTTCTCCCATTCAGCCTCAGTCTCACCTCTTGCCCCTGCAATTATATCAACACCAATGAATGCTTCCGGAAGCAAGGATCGAACCAGATTGATTCTATCTGTAAACAAATCGGTGCGATATCTACGATTCATCAGACGCAACACTTCATCCGAACCGGATTGAAGCGGAATGTGAAAACTTGGCATAAATGCACGACTTTCTTCCGCCATCCAGCGGATGATACCTTCTGTCAGCAAATTCGGTTCAATACTTGATATGCGGTAACGCTCAATACCTTCCACATCATCCAGCTGCTTCAGCAGTTCAAGGAAATCTTCCCCCGTATCTTTACCGAAACACCCCACATTAACACCCGTCAACACAATTTCCTTTCCACCCGCTGCTGCCGCATTGCGCGCTTCAGCCACAAGTTGGGCAATATTTCCTGATCTGCTTCTTCCTCGAGCAAAGGGTATGGTGCAATATGTGCAGAAATAGTCACATCCATCTTGCACTTTGAGCCAATAGCGAGTGCGGTCGCCTCGCTCACATGCGCCACGAAACTCACGAATGTCAAGATAGTCGTGCACCGCGACTCTACCCCTACGGTCTTTTTCCCACTCATCAAGGAAATCGGCTATACGGAGTTTTTCGTCATTGCCGAGCACTATATCCACGCCATCGATTGAAGCCACTTCCCGGGGTTTTAACTGAGCATAGCAACCTGTCACCACAAGAGTAGCCTTCGGCCAACGCGAGCGGAGCCTACGGATGAGAGTCCTTCCTTTTTTGTCAGCCACCTCAGTTACCGAGCAAGTGTTGACCACCACAATATCCGGCACATCTTCAGAAGAAGCCTTCAATATGCCGCGATGAGCGAGTTGCATCGCGATTGTGGATGTTTCCGAGAAATTGAGTTTACATCCCAATGTGTGATAGGATGCCTTGAGTATATTTGAATCGTCAGTCATAGCATCATTTTCTAAAAACAAACCAACGTGTCATATCAAACCGAGGGAGAGCCGCCAACTGCACATCTGCTTTCTGATCCTCGAAAGTTTCCATCGCTCCTCCCACCTTCTTCCCTTTCGATTCAAGAGCCTCCCGCACAGTGCGAAGTGCTATCTGAGGAGTATTATTGTCTTTCGAAAGATGGCATAGGAAAATGTGATTGAGAGAAGGATTGATGATCTCACTAACGAAAGCAGCCGTCTGGCGATTGTCAAGATGTCCTGATCCGCTTGCAATTCTTGCCTTAAGATATTCCGGATAACGCCCCATTCGAAGCATTTGCGCATCATAATTAGCCTCAAGCATCAGATAGGACGCTCGGCTCATGTAGTAACGGGCCCTGTCTGTCACCTCCCCAAGGTCGGTCGCAATTACAAATCGCCTCGAATCATACTCTATCGAGAATCCCATATTGTCACTACCGTCATGAGGCACGTCGAATGCCGTTATTTCAAAATCAAGCACCTTAAACGGTATTTCTTTAAAAATCGGAATATGATATTCCTTTATTCGTTTGGAAATCGAATGCTTGCGAAGGATGCCGTTCAGCACCCTATTGGTGCAGAACAATTTTAGATGCCGATGGTTTCGGAGTAGAGAATATACATATTTCACATGGTCGGCATGGTCATGGGTTAGCAATACCCCTTTCACATGCTTCATATCAATACCATTGGAATCAAGCCCACGTTCCAGTTCTTCAGCACGTATGCCGACATCCACTATAAGCCCCCCTTCTTTAGACCCGATGTAGCAAGCATTGCCACTGGATCCGCTGCCAAACGAACAAAAATATATCGGACGCGGAGAAGAGTATGATGTATTTGATTCAGAAGCTACATCATAAGGGTTATCCCATTCCTCAAACGGGAGTTCAGGCTGGTCGTCGTAATAAATCTTCTTTCTCATTTCTTCTCGTATCTACGTCGGTCGCCCCCTTTTGCTCCACTATAGATAAGGAAAATAGCAGGCCGCTTATCAAAATCATATTTTCTTATCTTCCACTTAGCCGCTGTAGACGTGACAACCTCTTCTTTTTCAGGATCTGTAATGTCGCATGCAACGCAAATCATAGTGGAAGGGGACAGAGTCTCTGCTAGAAGAGCCACCATTCTATTGTTGCGATAAGGTGTTTCTATGAAAATCTGGGTCATTTGCCTTGAAGCCGATTCCGACTCCAATCGTTTCAATGCTTTTCTTTTTTCAGAAGCATCTATCGGAAGATATCCATGGAATGAGAAACCTTGACCATTGAATCCTGAAGCCATGAGCGACATAAGAATTGAACTTGGTCCGACAAGCGGAATTACTTTTAACCCCTCACTCTGTGCTATTTCAACCGGATGACTTCCCGGATCAGCAACAGCAGGACATCCCGCCTCACTCATCACACCTATCGGATTCCCTGTACGCAACGGCTGGAGCATAGCAGCAACCTCTTCCGGACTTGTGTGACGGTCGAGAACATCAAATGTGCAGTCAGCAATGGGGAAACCCGGGTCAATATGTTTTAGATAACGTCGCGCAGTGCGGACATTCTCCACAATAAAATGGCGCAACTGCATCAAAATCTCTATATTTCCGGCGGGAATTACGTCGGAAACCGTGGCTCCACTGATGGGAACCGGCACAAGATATAGGGCCGATTGAATTTTCATACTACAAAATTAACAAAATTCCCGGTTTTTTGCTAATTTTGCGTTGAAATGATTGCAGATAAATTTTTACCAGAGGGTTTTAAGGCCCAAATTCGTGCTGAAATCGGTGAAAATAACGCCGAAATCCTGTTTTCTGCCTTATGCGGAGAGCCGGAAACATCCTTACGCCTGAATGTTCGCAAAAAGACAAAAGTTCTTCCATATGCAGTGGAGAAAGATGTGGAATGGTGCAAGTCGGGATATTATCTTCCGGAGCGACCAAATTTCACACTTAATCCTCTGCTTCATGCAGGCGTCTTCTATGTTCAAGATGCATCATCAATGGTATATGAGGCAATTGTTCAATCTCTTTTCAAAGACTCTCCGGTTCAAGCATGCGACCTTTGCGCTGCACCCGGTGGAAAAACGACTGCTATTCTGAATGCCTTGCCAGATGGAAGCACAATGCTTGCCAATGAATTCATCTCTTCCCGAGCAAAGATTTTAGCAGAGAATCTATGCAAATATGGCTATCCCGAGACTGTGGTGACAAATTGCGACACTTCCCGACTGTCGAAAATGAAAGAACAATTCGACATGGTGGCAGTCGATGCCCCTTGTTCAGGGGAAGGGATGATGCGTAAAGATGATACTGCCAGAATGCAATGGAGCCAAGGCCTGGTGAAGCAATGCGCTGCATTGCAGAGAGAGATTTTGGAAAATGCAGTTGAGATGGTTGCTCCAGGAGGCTTTCTGATCTACTCCACCTGCACATTCAACACCACTGAAGATGAAGATAATGCAGTTTGGCTCGCTGATACCTTTGGACTTGAATCTATAAATACGGAGTTTGCCGGCAGATATGGAATACAGGGGCAAGTGAAAGGCAACATCCATTGTCTACGGTTTATGCCCGGATTCACCCGAGGAGAAGGTCTTTTCTTGGCCGTTTTCAGGAAACCTGATGATGATTCAAGAACCATCAGACGCTCCAAGGGTAAGAAAAATAAGAGGAATGATAAGATTGACCGGAGTATCATGGCTTCCGCCCAATCATGGATAGAGGGAGACCTTGAAATAATCAATCATGACGGACATCTGCTTGCCCTGACTCCGGCTACGTCAGAATTGCTTGAAGAGATACCGAAAGGAGTAAGAATAATATCGGCAGGCGTAGAAATTGGAGAAATCAAGGGGAAAGACCTCATTCCTGCCCATGCACTTTCAATGTCAACAGCCATGCGACATCCTTTCCCGGAAGTGGAACTTTCAAAAGGCAATGCATTGCGCTATCTTGCCCGTGAGGCAATCTCACTACCGGAAAATACGCCCAAGGGATATGTTACAGTCACTTATGAAGGACATCCATTGGGATTTCTGAAAAATTTAGGAAATCGCAGCAACAACCTTTATCCACAAGAATACCGAATAAGAAATTTAAATATGACAGATTAAAGATAAAAACCCGAAAACTCTAAGTAGTCTGAGTATTCAGATTAATCTGACATCTATCAAAACTATTAAATAAATACAGAAGCATGCTTGAAATTAAGAATATATATAAATCGTTTGGAAATCTGGAAGTGCTCAAAGACATTTCCCTTAGCATCGGAAAGAGAGAGATCGTGGCTATTGTCGGTCCGTCAGGAGCCGGGAAAACAACCCTTCTTCAAATTGCCGGCACTCTAGAAAAGCCTGACCGCGGGAGCCTACTTTTCAATGGAACAGAACTTATCGGGATGAAAGACAAGAAACTGTCTGCTTTCCGAAATAAGAACATAGGATTTGTATTTCAGTTTCATCAACTTCTACCGGAATTTACTGCCAGGGAGAATGTGGCTCTTCCCGCTCTGATAGCGGGAATATCAAAGAAGAAGGCTATGGAGAAGGCTTCCGAACTGCTTGTTCAGTTAGGTCTGGCTGACCGCATGGACCATAAACCCTCTGCCATGAGTGGAGGAGAACGTCAGCGCACAGCCATAGCCAGGGCGCTCATCAACGATCCCGAGATAATATTTGCCGACGAACCGACCGGCAGCCTTGACTCGGCTAACAGGGAAGAAATACAGAAAATCTTCACTGACTTGCGCGATAAATTTGGACAGACCGTAGTGATGGTGACACATGACTCCACTCTTGCAGGGATTGCCGACCGAGTAATTGAAATGGCTGACGGAAGAATCTTGCCAGCCATCACTCACGATGAAGGGAATATAGATGACACCGAATGCTCACTCTCGATAATAGACCCTCTTGACGCGGGGGGAAACGGAAGTGAGGATTTCGTAGGGGATGGTGTCGAGGAGGTCGGAGAGTCGGCTGACTGAAGCAGACTGACCGAAAATTTCTACCACATCACCTTCTTTACAGTCGATGCCGGTAACATCGATCATGCAGGCATCCATACAAATATTTCCAACGGTAGGGGCATCCTTCCCGTTGACTTTCACTGTTATGTTGCCTCGACCGAAATGACGATTCATGCCATCTGCATATCCAATTGGGATCGTAGCAATTCGAGAATCACGCTCAAGGATAGATCGGCGCGCATATCCTATGCTCTCACCCTTCTTCCAGTCGCGTACGGCTATTATTACAGTACGTAGAGTACTCACCACTGACAAAGGTTGTTCCACCTCCGGAGGCAATGTATTCACACCATAAAGCCCTATTCCAAGACGAGCCATATCATAATGATACTCAGGGAAACGGAGTATTCCTGCTGAGTTAAGGACATGACGAAGGAACGGCTGAGGCGATTCCTTAAGCATATAATTTGTGTATCGGTCAAAACGCTGAAGTTGAAGAAGAGTATAATCATCCATGTCAAGGCAATCGGCAGTTGCAAGATGGCTGAAGGCAGAAGCTATACGCACAGCATCGGTTGAGTTAAGTATACGCATCACCTCCGTCAATTCTTCTTCAACAAAACCCATGCGATGCATTCCAGTATCAAGTTTTATGTGAACAGGATATTCCTTCACTCCATGTTTTTGAGCCTCCTTCACTACATCAAGAAGCATCGGCATAGAAAATATCTCGGGTTCAAGTCGATTGGCAAACATCTGGCGATAATTTACTACCTTTGGATTCATCACCATCACCGGCATTGTGATACCGCGGCGACGAAGGTCGATACCCTCATCGAGGACAGCCACAGCGAGGTAAGCGGCTCCACAATCTTGCAGAGTTTTTGCTATCTCGTAACTTCCTGCTCCATAACCGGATGCTTTCACCATCGCTACAAGCCCCGTACCTGCAGGTAATTTTGATCGGAAATAGTTGTAGTTTCTAACCACTGCATCAAGATTTACCTCCAATACCGTCTCATGCGTGCGAGCCTCAAGAAGCTGAGCGATTCTTCCAAATTCAAACTGCGGAGCTCCCTTAAGCAGTATAGTCTCATTGCAGAAATCTGAAGTGCTAAGTGAAGCCAACAGTTCATCAGTAGTGTCAAAAAAAGAGGATTCTTCCACAACAGATGCAAGTTTTTCAGCCCCCTTCTTCATTCTGGGTCCAACACCTATAAGCCTTTTTACACCCGACACTTTCAGCATCTCAGCCATTGACACTATAGCCTCATCCGACGAATCTGCTTCATGAATAAGATCGCTGACAATAAGAGTTTCCTTACTTCCGGGAGCAAGTCTCCGCTTCATAAAGTCAAGAGCAGGAGCAAGTGATGACTGATCTGAAGTATACGAATCATGAATCACAAGACAATCATTGACCCCCTCGCTTACATTAAGACGCGTACCTATACGGTGAAGTCTTTTAAGTGACTTCCGGATATCATCTTCAGTCATGCCGAGACTTTTAGCCACAGTTATAGCATGTCCTGCATTTTCAATCTCCCAATCTTTAACATCCTTATGTGCAAAATCTTCTCCAAATAGATCAGATGGTATATCTGATTTATGCCATCCTATAAGTTCCTTGCCGAAGCATTGACCAAATACTTCAGATTCTATATCACGATCGTCGGCACAATAGATCACTTTTTTGACAGAATTTCCGGCAGCAAGAGATACCTTCTCCTTAATCTTTTCCTCTTTAGAACCGAATCCTTGAGCGTGTGCATCCCCGACGTTGGTTATCACCACCGTATCGGGAGAAATGCAATCTGATATAGACTTCATCTCCCCTACTTTAGAAATTCCGGCTTCTATAAGAGCGACATCGCTTCCAGGACGGATTCCCCAAAGACTAAGAGGCACACCTATCTGGGAATTGTAACTCCTTGGAGAACGGCTGACATTGAGAGAAGGAGAAAGAATCTGAAAAAGCCATTCCTTAAGTGTTGTCTTTCCTCGTGAACCAGTTATGGCGATGACTGATGATGCATTCGACCTTCCAAGTGATCCTACAGTCTGGAGAGCCTTAAGTGTATCAGGCACCACAATCCAGCAAGCATCGGGCATATGATCAGCAGTATCGGGAATTTCATTAACCACGAATGCTCTGACTCCATGTGAATATAGGTCTGCAATATATTTATGCCCATCATTGCTTTGACCACGAAGAGCAAAAAAAAGCGATTTCGCGGGGTCTGTGAGACTCCGCGAATCTGTGAGAAGTATTTCTATTTCGCGATTATTTCCTTGAATATTTACACCCAAGATGTCCGCGATTTCTTTGAGTTCAGATTTCATTACATGAACAAAGATGCTACGAATATTACAATTATGAGAATTGGAGTGACCCACTTTAGAAGGAACATCACAGGCTTCGCCAATGGATTATGTATCGTTCCCCCATTGGTGAGTTGATCATCCAACAAACCTTTTTGAGCAAACCATCCAAGATAAATAGCCATGATCAACGCTCCTAACGGCATAAGAATATTGGCTGTAAGGGCATCGCATGCTCCGAAAATGGTGTATCCGAAAATAGTCCAATCAGAGAGCACTCCGTTGCTCAAAGAAGACAGAGAACTCAGCAATACCAATGGCAGGAGCACTGCACAAGTGGCAGGAATGCGTTTCATCTTAAAGTGTCCGCTGAAATAAGCAATCGAAACTTCCGCAATTGAAATGCTGCTTGTCAAAGCCGCCACTGAAAGGAGAATAAAGAACAGAGATGACCATAATTGCGGGCACCACATGTTGTTGAATATCTCAGGGAATGTCACAAACACCAAAGCGGATCCGTCAAAGGACTCACCCTCCAGACCGAATGACATTACTCCCGGGAAAATGATCATTCCAACGAGAATTGCAACTGCCATATCAAGGAGAGACACTGTAAAAGCAGTGCGCGTAAGATTGGTATCCTTTCTGAAATAACTTCCATATGTGATGAGAGTACCCATACCAAGGCTCAACGAGAAGAATGCCTGTCCCAGAGCGCTAATGCAAACTCTTGGAGTTATCTTCGAGAAATCAGGATTGAAGAAATACTCCAGACCCTCAGCAGCCTTTGGAAGACTCATAGCGTTGACGCAAAGGATTATGAGAATAAGGAACAAGAGAGGCATCAAAATGTTGCTTGCCCTTTCTATACCTTTCTGTACACCCATACACAGTACGACACCGCAAATGGCTATAGTGATCCAAGTCCAGACCATAGGGGGCCATACTCCAGCCACATATTCCTGCATGCGGTCGGCAAACTGGAGGTTGCTTCCCTCTTCCACTCCGGGAATCGGAGTGAAGAGTTCTCCACTTACTGACTGATAGAGGTATTCAAGGGTCCATCCTGACACCACCATGTAGAATGTAAGTATGAGATATGAGCAAAGAATCCCGAGAAAACCGGAAATCCACCAAGGTTTGCCGGGACTCAGTTTCTTGTAACTATCAATAGCGTCGCTTTTACCTGCTCGTCCGATAGCGAATTCTCCCAACATTACAGGGATGCCGAAGAGAATCACACACATTACATAGACGAGAAGGAAAGCAGCGCCACCATGGGCTTGCGTTTCAGCCGGGAAACGCCACACGTTTCCCAAGCCTACCGCACTGCCGACAGTCGCGGCAATGAGTCCGATCTTACTGCTAAATTCAGAAGTGCTAGCCATATTTTAAATCCTACTCTCTTGATAGAAAGTTAAGGGTTATGAGGTTATTTGTTATTCTACAGGATCAGCGAGTGTTGCATCCGGCACAGGCTCAGGCATATCGCCGGTGGCTGCCTCGAGTTTCTTCATCTGAGAGAAGATGAATGCAGCCGAAAGGAGACAAAGAGCAATCAAGATGACCCAGATCGTCCAAACAGGAATCTTACCCCATAGTAGCATCGGAATAGACACCAGGTAGTTACCGACGGCAGTTGCAGCAAACCAACCACCCATCATAGCACCTTTCAACTTAGGAGGAGCGACCTTGCTGACAAATGAGATTCCCATAGGCGAAAGAAGAAGTTCTGCAAATGTAAGAAGCAAATATGTTGAGATAAGCCAGTTTGTAGAGACTTCGCCATTAGTGCCTACAAGTGACAGAGAACCGAATACCATGACTAGATAAGCGATACCTGCTACGACCATACCATAACCGATCTTGCGAGGAGCCGAAGGTTCCTTGCCTTTTCTGTTGAGCCACCCAAATAGGGCAAGAGAGAATGGAGTCAAAGCAACAACGAAGAAAGGATTGAACTGCTGATATGCAGCAGGGTCGATGTCGGTGAGAGTAGCGGGCACGACACTTGTGTATATCCATATTACAATGCCGGCACAAGCCGCGAGGATAATTCCGCTGATCACTTTTCCTTGTGCAGATTTTGACTGTATGAGGCTAAAGAGAGCATATACAGCGACTGCTATTGCAGAAAGAGCGCCAAGATTGAATCCTATACGAGTCCAAGATGAAGATTCGGAAGATGTGCAGCTCTTAGCAAACTCTGTAAGTGTTTGGCCGTTCTGGTGAAACACCATCCAGAAGAAGATCACGACTGCAAACACAAGGAATAGAGCCACCACACGTTGCTTGGTCTGTTCAGGAGTCAGTTCCGGCTCATTGCTAACAGAAACAGTTTTCTTACCATCCGCCTGCTTTGGCGCATCGGTGATGATATGCTTGTAAGTCTTGCGGCCTAAAGTATAGATAAGGAAACTTACTATCAGTGATGCGCATGCGAGTGAAAAAGCGTAAGTACAACCGGTAGAAAATGCGGAAATATAACCACTGGCAAAGTCAGTGAGAGAAGCGAAATGGGCAGAGCATCCGTCGGCAAACGTCTGCAGATACCCCGTTAGCCATACAGCAAGGTCGCCTCCTTGTTCCATACCGTTTTTGACAGCGAAATCACTCATGCTCTTGAGTGTCTCTGCATCAGTAGGCATGTTTGTGAAGCCATTTGTATCAAGACACCAGTTGCTGACTGTAGCAGCCATAGCATTGTTGGTAAGGAATCCAGCTTTGTTCAGTGCCAAGTTCTTTAGGGCGATAGCGGCGCCAGGAGCAAACATTGAGCCAAGGTTGATTGCCATGTAAAAGAGGGAGAAAGCAGAGTCTCTACGGTCACTATATTGCGGATTATTATAAAGGTCGCCCACCATCACCTGCAGGTTGCCTTTAAAGAGTCCGGTACCGGTGGCAATTAGAAGGAGGGCGGCGAGAAGAATCATGAAAGATGAATTGGTGCGTATTGGAGTAGGAGCTGACATTAGTGCATATCCTACAAACATCACCGCAATACCAGCTAGGACACATTTATTGAAACTCCAGCGGTCTGCAAGCCATCCGCCGAATACTGGCATAAAATACACAAGGGCCAAGAAAATAGAAAAAATCTGGCCGGTCCAGGTAGCGTCGAAGCCAAATTTAGCCTGGAGGAAGAAAAGGAAAATGGCGAGCATGGTATAGTAACCAAAGCGTTCGCCGGTGTTCGCAAGAGCGAGCACATAGAGTCCTGCCGGTTGGTTTTTGAACATAGTTGTTATGATTTTTTGTTATAAATTGACATAGTTATAAGCGGCATCGGAGTTATCACAATTCCATGCAAAATTATGCATTGTGAATTATGAATTATTAATTAACTTAAATGCAGTGGCATAGTTATGAATTTGCTTCACCATTGCCACCAGACCGTTGCTGCGAGTTGGAGAAAGGTGCTCGCGCAGTCCGATTTTGTCAATGAAATATAAGTCGGCATCAAGGATTTCGTCGGGCGTACGGTCGTTGAGTACACGCATCAAAAGAGCCACAATGCCTTTAACAATAAGGGCATCTGAGTCAGCCTCAAAGTGGATTTTCTTTTCATCATTTTCCTTTGCGTCGATCCATACCCGGCTTTGGCATCCCTCTATAAGGTTGGTGGGAGTCTTCATTTCTTCCGGAATTGGAGGAAGGGTATTGCCTAAGTCAATGATATAGGCATAACGGTCGAGCCAGTCGTCCATGCCAGACATTTCGTCGATTATCTCGTCTTGAACTTCGTTTATGGTCATAATATGTACATTCTTTAGTTTTTCCATCTATAGCCCCAATCAAATGCAAATTTAGCAATAAAAATCCTAATGCGCAAATATCCGAGAAAAAATGAGCGAAAATAGACTTCTTCGTTTGCACGCTTGATTTTTAACCCAATCAATATATTTAGAA
>CAMWQF010000043.1 GCA_947176285.1 uncultured Porphyromonadaceae bacterium | reverse complement strand
CCGCAGCAGAACCCATATGGTCAGCAATACCCGCAGCAGAACCCATACGGACAACAATACCCGCAGCAGAACCCATATGGTCAGCCCAATCAGCAACAGGGACCTCAGCAGAACCCTTACGGGCAGCAACCACAGGGTCAGAATCCTTACGGACAACAGCATCAGCGCAAGAATCCTTTCGCTCAGCAACCGCTGCAGCAACAGTATGGTCAACCGATGCAAGGAGTTCAAAATGATGCTTCTCAGATGAATGACGGTGAGAATAATCCTGTACATTCTGACAATCCGCAGGCTGACAATCAGATTCAGGCTGCACAAGGAGATCCGGCGGCTGGAGTAGCGAATGCTAATACAAAAAAATTGAAGGTGCTTATTGCTGAAGATAACGAGAGCAACTACATCCTTTACGAAAGCATGCTTTCCGGCAACTACGAACTTATTCATGCTTGGAATGGAGAAGAGGCTGTGGAACTTTTTGAAAAGGAAAAACCGGATATCATCCTAATGGACATCAGCATGCCAAAAATGGATGGATATGAAGCCACTACTGAGATTAAGCGTATTGACGCTGTCGTGCCAATCATTGCGGTGACTGCTTATGCGTTCGCCACTGATAAAGAACGAATGATGGAAAGCGGCTTCAATGGCTATGTCTCTAAACCAATCAACCTCAATAGATTGAGAGAAGAAATGAAATACGTACTCAAGGGTAAATAAAATTATTATGACAAAACATAAATTTTTATCGATTATCCTGCTTATCCTTTTTTTCTGGGTTGCTTCCGAAGTGCCGGTTGCTGCTCAGGAGAAAAAGAAACAGCTCGTGATCATCAATTCTTACAATGAAGTGGCTCCTTGGCCGCGTAAATATATCAATTCTATTATTCAAGAGATTTCTCAACACCCTAACTTCGATGCTGCGAGGGTGGTGCATCTTAATAATAGCCTGATATATACACTTGATGATTTCTATGAGCTCGAGGACATGATGTTTGATTCCTTTGAGGGTAATCCCCCTGATTATCTTGTGTTGATTGGGAATTTCGCTTTCAATTTAAGAGAGAAAATTAAAGAGAACTGGGGGGATATCCCTATGCTGCTTATCGGACAAAATGATAAGATGGCTCCTCTTGATTTCTATCTTACAGTGCAAACTCCTAATGATACAATAATTCCTCCGAAAATGGAACCATTGGAATCATTTAGGGATGAGTATAACTTTTCGTTAGTCCTGACTCCAAATAAGACAAGGGAGACTGTCGACATGATGATCAGCATGTTTCCCAATATGAAGAAACTTGTATTCATGGCAGATGGTCTTTATGTCAATCGTCATCTCAGCCATGTCATCAGGGAATATTTGGAGTTGAAATATCCTAATATTGATTATGAGTGGCTGTTTGCCGGAGAGGAGGGCGTGATGCTTCCATACCTCAATGATGATGATCCCAACGTAGGTCTATTGCTTTCTACATGGTATTATACAGCACCCGGTGTATCCGGACTCCCACTCATGAGTGCCACAGACTCTTTCTTGATCAATGGTGCGCATAAGCCTGTCTTTGGCTTGAGATATGCATATATGGGATATGGTATTCTTGGCGGATATTTTGTATCTCCCGAAGAAATTCATACCAATGTGCTGCATGGACTTGCTGATCTCATCGGAAACAAGAATATGAGGGAAGTCCCGTTTAGGCTGACGTCTCAAGGTGAACCATATATTAACTATCCGAAACTCCTTTCACTTGAACTTCCTGAGTCCATATGTCCGCCTCATACAGTTTTTTTAGAAAAACCTAAAACCTTTTGGGAACTCTACAAATATTATGTCTTGGTTGGTAGCGCTGTTTTTGTCGCGTTGTTGACGTTCTTGGTGATATGGCTTATCGCGAAAAACAAGATTAGGATTAGAAAAGACTATAACAGTCTTGTCAATTCTATGCCTATTGGATATATGCAGGCTATAGTGGACCTTGACAAAGAGGGGACGGTTAAGTCAGTTCATTATGTAGGACAAAATGAAACCCTAAAGACTATTGTAAATGAGCATAATTTGAGAGCGCTTAAATCGGAGGAATATGCCAATATATGGCAAGATACAGCTGATTCTATCTTTGATGACAACGCTCCTAAAGGTTCTATAATTAAAGCGCCTGATGAAGACGTCTACATTGAGTTTATTGTCAATCCTGATAAAAAGTCGAATGAAAATAGACTTTTGCTCGATGTGTTTGCTATCGACGTTACAGATAAAATGAAAGTGGAGCAAGTGCTTCGCGAGGCAGCCAAGAAAGCAGTGGAAGCTGACAATATGAAGTCGGCATTCCTTGCTAACATGAGCCATGAGATACGCACTCCATTGAATGCAATCGTAGGTTTTTCCAATCTCCTTTGCAAAGCTGTAGACCCTGAGAAGAAAAAACGCTATGTAGATATTATTGAGACAAACAATAAACTCCTTCTCAAACTGATTGGCGATATTCTGGATATCTCTAAGGCTGATTCCGACAAACTTGTATTCAATAAGTATAATATTGATGTTAATAAACTCCTCACTACAGTTTGTTCGGGGGTAGACGTGACTACCAAGCCTGAAATCAAAATTGAGATTAAGAACGGTATGGACAAATGTTACATCACATCTGATCCTTATCGAATCACTCAGGTGCTGAATAATCTGCTCACTAACGCTGTTAAGTTTACAGATAGCGGTACAATCACAGTTGGTTATGAACTGATGCCTAACAAAATGTTGCGTTTCTATGTGAAGGATCCCGGGTATGGTATTGCTTCGGTAGACCTGCCAAAACTGTTTACCCGATTCACAAAACTCAATTCATTTATACAAGGCACCGGACTTGGACTTTCTATAAGCAAGGCGATCGTAGAAAAACTTGGTGGTTCTATGAAAGCCGAATCTCAAGGACGTGGAAAGGGATCAACTTTCTATTTCACTCTTCCTTATGTGCTTGATGAGTCTAAAGACAGTTACAATCAGGAATACTCATCAAGCGATGAGGCTCGTTTCGAGGCTCTGAAAAAGAAAAATCTTGCTCATTTAAATCAAGATGCTCCAAAAAAATCAGATAATAATTCACTTGTAGATCCTTCTATGCCTTCATATAAATATGAAAGAAAGAAGATTCTCGTGGTTGAGGATACTGAGAGCAATTCTCAGTTGATGAAGGAAATGCTTGAAGACAGATATGATTTGGTATTTGCTAATGATGGTGAGCAGTCTATGACCGTATTTGCTACGGAAACTCCTGATCTCGTCTTGATGGATATTAATCTTCCGATAAAGGATGGATATCAGGCAACTGCTGATATACGCAGGCTTTCCAAGTCTGTTCCAATCATAGCTGTTACTGCTTACGCACAGCAGTCTGATCGACTGAAAGTGATGACTAATGGCTTCACCGATTATCTGGCAAAGCCAATAGCGGAAGATGAATTGCTTGCTAAGATTCGACACTATCTATAATAGAAAAAGCACCGCAATTGCGGTGCTTTTTTTCGTTAATATTTATTTTGCCGAGATGAATCGGTATTTATTCTGCAAGGCAGGAATCCAATAGTGACACGATAGCTTCTTTATCCATTCCTCGCCCTATGAATACGAGCTTGTCCATTCTGTCGCCATACTCAGGATCCCAATCCCGTTTCAAGCCAGGCTCTGTCTCAAAGAAACGTTCCAGTTCTTCTTCCGGAGCGGTAGCATACCATTGCCCGCATTCTGTAAGTCTTTTCTGCACTCCAGCCTGCTCAAAGAGATAACTCATGTCCGGGTCATAGCTGAAATAGCAAATCCCCTTGCATCTTATCACACTCTTCGGCCACTGCTTATGGCAGAAATAGTCGAATTTATTAAGGTCGAAGGGTTTCCTGCGATAATATACGAATGTCGATATTCCATATTCCTCAGCCTCTCCTTCGCCATGGTGATGGTGATGATGATGGTGATGATGCCCCTCATGCTCATGCTTATGATGATGCTCATGTTCATGCTCATGCTCATGATGATGCTCATGCTCATGATGATGCTCATGCTCATGATGATGCTCATGCTCATGCTCCTCATCCTCCAATTCTCCCCCTTTAGGGGGAAGGGGGGCTTCCACAGGCTTTTCTATCTCCCGGATCCATGTGGCAGAAGTAGCCACTTTCCCGAAGTCAAACATGTGCGTGTCCAAAAGTTCACTAAAATCAACATCGCAATAATCACACTCTATTATTTTTACAGATGGATTCAATGCATGAATCGCTTCCCGGATCATTGCTGCATCCTCTTTTGATACTTCAGATATCTTATTGAGGAGCACAATATTGCAGAACTCTATTTGCTGCACTACAAGATTCTCCAAATCTTCCTCTCCATAATTCTTCACAGTCAGCGATTGCCCGGATCCGAATTCGCTCTGAAGCCGAAGAGCATCCACCACTGTCACAATGCAGTCGAGGACAGGAACCCCATTCCTTCTTACGATCGGAGCCATCTGTGGTATCGAACAGATGGTCTGGGCTATCGGCTCAGGCT
Organism: uncultured Porphyromonadaceae bacterium; assembly: GCA_947176285.1. Taxonomy (GTDB): domain Bacteria; phylum Bacteroidota; class Bacteroidia; order Bacteroidales; family Muribaculaceae; genus Lepagella. The sequence goes on along the minus strand of CAMWQF010000043.1, from coordinate 8,322 downwards.
CGCATATGCCGCTTGCCTCAATCACTATATAATCAAACCTGTCTCCCTCCATAAGGTCGACAAGTTGATTGACAAGGTCCATCTGAAGAGTACAGCAAATGCAACCGTTCTGAAGAGCAACGAGAGAATCATCACTCTGCCCGATCAATCCATCTTTGGCTATCAGATCAGCATCGATATTCACTTCCCCTATATCATTGACGATGACTGCAAACCGTATCCCCTTCCGATTATTCAATATCTTGTTAAGAAGCGTCGTTTTCCCGCTTCCCAAATAGCCGGTGATCAAAAGCACCGGCACTTTCTTTTCCTCACTCATAGCAATATTAATTATAAATACCGACCTATTCCATATGAGGATAGGCCGGCGTTACAAAAATTGAGCGATAAACGGGATTCGAACCCGCGACCCTCAGCTTGGGAAGCTGATGCTCTACCAACTGAGCTATTATCGCATTTCTTCCCTTTTTCACTGCAAATTTAAGCAAAAATTCCGTTTCATCCAAATCTATTCTGATTTTTCTTCTTTTCGATAACGATTTTTACCATAATAAGCCCTAAAACTCAACTTTTTTTGCTAATTTTGTAAAAAATTAGAGTTATCCTCAATTGGCTTACCCTCCCCAAAGCAAGCATCAATTGGAATTAATTCAAAATTAAACATCCCTAATTAAAGAATTATTCAAAATTCTCAATTCTAAATTAAAAAATAATTCTCAAATCCCAATTATGAAAAGGATTGTTCCCATAATACTGATGTCACTGATAGTCCTCCTCATTCCTGCATGTGGAGGAAAGAAAAGTGATGCTAATGCATTCCCGAAAGATTTCAACACGCTTTCAGATGAGCAGAAGGTGGCTTATTTGATGCAGCATGCATCTGCCGACTCCGTAGCCCGCTTTATCATATATGCATCTCTCGGAAAAATCGACGGTGTAAGGATAGACTCTCTAAATATTGCCACTCTTAAGGCTTATGAGAATTATACCGACACTGCTCTCCAGACATTCAGCTGGGAATTTGACCGTATTGCCGAAGAACTTCCTCTCCATGATAAAATGCATTTGAGAGCTCTGATCGGAGCAGATAATCCTCAGGGCCTTGGGCTAACATTGGGTCTCGAATACATGAATCAGATTAGGGTAAAAGGTATGACGTCGGATCAAGTCATGGAAGAACTCAAGGAACTTAAGAAGGCTTCAGCAGATGATCCGGACATGTATGCCAGATTCCTTATAGGTTTCCGCACGGTGCTCCGATATGATCGCAATGCCGACATGCCTAAGGATATTTACGATACCTTCCTCAACTATGACGATGAGGCTGTGCAAGAATACTACAAACGAAACAAAGCCGCCTCTACTCCCGTCACACTCCCTGACTCAATCCCGGTAGAAGATGCTCCCGAAGATGCTCCGGTGGTATCCCCCGACACTATCCCATAATATGCAATTAAACGCCTAAACAACTAAACGCTTAAACAATTAAACAATGCTCCGCATCTCAGAATATAGCGCTTTGGCAGAAGCCAAAATCCGCGCATTAGACTTCCCAAAAGACAAACTTAGTGGATTATACGCTCCAATTGCTTACGGTATGCAAGCAGGAGGAAAGCGTTTGCGTCCAACTCTACTCCTTATGGCTGCCGATGCTTTCGGCAATTGCCGGGAGAAAGCCATCATGCCGGCTGTAGGTATTGAAATGTTCCATAACTTCACCCTTCTTCACGATGATGTGATGGACAATTCTGATCTTCGTCGTGGACGCCCGACTGTGCATTCAAAATGGGATGAAAACACTGCCATCCTCTCCGGCGACACTATGCTTACCCTCGCTACCAAGTATATCTCTGAAGTGGATGACGCGATCTTGCGCCCGGTGCTTGATACTTTCAACGACCAAGCGCTCCGCGTATATGAAGGCCAGCGACTTGATATGGATTTCGAGACAAAAGAAGAAGTCGCTCTTGATGAATATATAGATATGATCAAAGCAAAAACCGGTGCTCTACTAGGAGCAGCGGCAAAAATTGGAGCTTTGATTGGGGGTGCTTCAAAGGAAGATGCCGAAAAAATGTATGAATTCGGTATAATGCTTGGAGTGGCTTTTCAAATTGAAGATGACTATCTCGATACATTCGGAAATGCTGAAACATTCGGAAAACCCATAGGTGGAGACATCAACAATAATAAAAAGACCTTCCTTATGGTGAAGGCTTTGGCTAATGGCGGATCTAATGCAGAAGCACTTAAGGCTGCCTTGAAAATGACGGCAGGTCCTACAAAAGTGAAGACCGTAACACGTATATATGAGGCTATGGGAATGCCAGCGATAAGCAAAGCCGAAGTAGCCAATTATAGCAGTAAGGCTCTTGCTGCTATCAAAAAGACTTCACTCAGCGATGAGTGTAAGGATGCTTTCCGCAAACTTATCGACAAATTAATCACCCGCAACAAGTGATAGATACCCATACCCACATATATCAGTCAGAATCCTTTCAGGAGGGACCTGAGGAAGCTGTGGACCGCGCTAAGGCTGCAGGTGTTGATATGATGATCCTTCCGGCAGTAGATCGCGAGTCTGCCTATGAAATTGTCAATCTTCACAATTCCTGTCCGGATAATACTCGCGTTGCCATGGGGCTGCATCCAACCGAAGTAGGGGAGGACTGGGAAGAGGAATTGGATGAAATCGTCCAAATCCTTACTCCTGCAAATCCGGTTGCCATTGGAGAAGTGGGAATCGACCTTTATTGGGATGACTCTAACCTTCTGCTACAAAAAGATGCCTTCATAGCACAAATCCAACTGGCAAAGCGTCTGAATCTTCCTGTCATCATCCATTGTCGTGAAGGCCTTGATATCTGCTTGGAATGTATCAAAAAAGCAGCCCCGACAACTCCATTGATATTCCATAGTTTTACAGGCTCGCCTGAGGATGTGAAAAAAATCAGGGAGATATGTGATCCTCATTTCGGCATAAATGGAGTGGTGACTTTCAAAAACTCCGGTTATCTTCCCGCTGCGATCAAAGAAATAGGAGTTGATAGAATCTTACTTGAGACAGATTCCCCATATCTCGCTCCTGTCCCGAAAAGGGGCAGACGAAACGAAAGTTCCTATATTCCGTATGTAAATCAGAAAATTGCGGAAATACTCGGTCTTACTCCTGAAGATGTAGACCGTATTACTACCAACAACGCTAAAAATATATTCAAAATTTGAACTCGATATTCAGTCTTCCATTCAATCAGCCGGTGGTGATATTCGCTCTTGTGCTGCTGCTGATTCTTGCGGCTCCGGTATTGTTCCGGCGTCTCAAGATTCCTGATGTGGTCGGGTTGATTATCGCAGGGGTTGCTGTTGGTCCTTATGGCTTCAATCTCCTTGAGAGAGATGCTTCTTTCCAGATTTTCGGACAAGTTGGCATTCTCTATCTCATGTTTCTTGCCGCTGTGGAGATTGATATGTATCATTTCAAGAAGAATCTTAGGCAGGGATTGATATTTGGACTTCTTACATTTATTGTGCCTGCAGCTCTTGGTATGGTGGCGGCTCATTATGCTTTTGGTGCAGGTTTGACCACTTGCCTTCTATTGGCAAGTATGTATTCTTCTCATACCCTGATTTCTTATCCGGTCATTAGCCGTTTTGGACTTCAGAATGCGAAAAGTCCCATTCTTGCAGTAAGCGGTACGATTGTAGCAGTGCTTCTTGCTCTTATCACTCTTGCATCAGTCGTAAAACTCCAGACTACAGGCGTTTTCAATTTTGTTGATGTTGTATTCCTGTTGCTCTACACTGCCGGGTATGCGTTGGCTGTAGGTTTTTCTTTCCCATGGCTCACGAGATTTGTATTCCGTAAGATTTCTGACCCGGTTGCTCAATATATCTTTATTCTTGCTTTGGTCTTTATAGGTGCATTGCTTGCGCAATTGATCGGACTTGAATCTATTTTGGGGGCATTTTATGTCGGATTGGTGTTAAACCGTCTTATTCCCGGCAGGTCTTCACTGATGCATCATATAAAGTTTGTGGGCAATGCCATTTTTATTCCCTATTTCTTGATAGGAGTAGGCATGCTTATCAATGTCCATGTCATTTTCAATGGTTGGAAAGTGGCTTGGGTTGCCGGCAATATGGTTCTGGTGGCAATCCTCTCAAAATGGATTGCAGCGTGGCTTGCCCAGAAGGCATTCCGCCTAACTTCTACCGACCGTCGCATGATGTTTGGGTTGACTACAGGAAAGGCTGCTGCTACTATTGCTGCTACGATGGTAGGTCATCAATATGGTATCATCAATGAGGATATTATGAATGGTGCTGTCTTGATGATTCTTGTATGCTGTCTGGTGTCGTCTGTCATCACCGAGAGAACTTCCATACAAATGAGGATGGAACTTACGGCTGCAGAGTTGGAATCTTCTGAAATCGAACGTCCGAAGTTTGCACGCCAGATTGTGGCTGTAGCCAATCCCATTACTGCTGAAGGCTTGATGAAACTGGCTGTATTCATGCGATCTCCGAAGAATACAGAGCCTATAACAGTTCTTTTTGTCAGAAATTCGGATGATTCAAGAAGTCTGAATGCAGGTCGCGTATCTTTGCATACCGCTGCCCAGGCAGCCCAGGAAATGGGTGTGGTGGCTGTTGAGGAAGAGCGATTTGACTTGAATGTAGTCTCCGGACTCACAAATATGATCAAGCAGACAGATGCTACTGATGTCGTAATAGGTTTCCATCGCAAGGCAAACATTGTGGATACTTTCTATGGACAGATGACTGATACTCTACTGAAGCAGACCCTTAAAATGGTGGTGTTGTCACGATGCTTTATTCCGATTTCTACAGTGGGTCGCATTGTTGTCGTGGCTGGAGCAAAGTCGCAATATGAGACCGGGTTTCATGCTTGGGTAGCACGAATAGGCAATCTTGCCCAGCAACTCGCTTGCAAAGTGATTTTCCTCGTCTCTGCAGAGACGTCAAAATATATAGAGGATATAATTTCCACCGACGGCTATAGCATTCGTCGAATCTATCAGGAAATGACTGAATGGGAAGATTTCATTCTTCTTTCCAAAGATGTGGGACCGGAAGATCTTTTGGTGGTGATAGGAGCGCGGAAAGGCTCTATATCTTACAGCACGTCACAAGAAGAGATGCCGGAATTCCTCTCCAAAAACTTCTCAGCCCACAATCTGATGGTAATCTACCCGGAACAATTCAATGGATAAGAATCTTAAATATTGGGCTGAGGACGCAGTCTGAACGCTTAGAAAATCATTTTATAAATGCAAATATTAGAATACATATCTTCTCAATTTGGCTCCCTCGACGTTAATCTCGTCAATGCCTCTTTTAGATTGATTCTCGCTTTGATTCTCGGGGCTCTTGTCGGCACTGAGCGAAAGCATAAGGGGCAAGTGGCAGGTATCCGTACGTTTGCACTCATTTCAATGGGAGCTTGTCTGTCAATGTTGTTGTCAATATATGTCCCTCAAGAGTATATGGGGCTGAAAAATGGAGATCCGGGTCGTATTGCCGCTCAGGTCATCACCGGTATTGGATTCCTCGGTGGTGGAGCGATGATTCAGCAGCGCGGTGTGGTGCGCGGATTGACCACTGCAGCAGGAATCTGGATCACTGCAATCATCGGCATGGCTGTAGGAGTGGGTATGTATATGGCTTCTATTGTCTGCACTCTATTGATTTTCTTAGTGATAGTTGGTTTCAATCGTTTTGAGCATATGATTCATATCGGGCAGGAAACTAAAGTGATATCTATCCGAAGCAAGGGTATTCTTAGGGATATTAAAGACTATGAGAGACTTCTGAAGGAAGAGGGAGTCCATATATCCAATTTCTTTATAGAGCAAAATTTTGAAAATGACTATACAGAGGTTAACCTCGTAGTCCTTGTAAGGACTTCTAAAAAACTTATGGATGCAATAAATCGCCTCGGTGAGGCTCATGATACTCTTTCTATAACCCTTTCAAATCAGATTGACCTATGATACCACAGATGATTCAGGAAACTACTACGGATATCCAGCAAACTATCTATACGGAACTGAATCCTGATGCCGCAAAAGATTCCGGACATGGCTCTGAAGAGAATACAAACGGTCTGATTCTCGACCTTGCCTGGATTCTGGTGCTCGCAGCAATCGCTACTCTTGTATTCAAGAAACTTAAGCAGCCTGTAGTGCTTGGATATATTCTTGCAGGATTCTTGGCATCCCCTAATTTCACCTATCTTCCCTCTATCTCAAACCTTGAGAATATCGAGGTGTGGGCTGATCTTGGCATTGTGGTCCTTATGTTTTCGCTTGGACTTGAATTCTCTTTCAAGAAACTTATGAATTCCGGTTCTTCCGCTATTATAACGGCTTTGATTATCATTGTAGGAATGACGTTGGCGGGCTTTGGAGTAGGATATATGCTGCATCTTAACACAATCAACTGTCTTTTCCTCGGAGGTATGATTTCGATGTCATCTACCACCATCATCTTGAAAGCATTCACTGATTTGGGACTGAAACAACAGAAGTTTGCATCAATGGTGCTTGCGGTGCTGATAATTGAAGACCTTTTTGCAGTGCTCATGCTTGTGCTTCTTTCCTCTTTTGCTATGGGTAATGTGCAAGGTTCGGAACTGATATTTAATATTGCAAAACTGAGTTTCTTCCTCATCATATGGTTTGTTGTGGGTGTTTATGTCCTTCCATCTTTGCTTGAGAAGTTGAGTTCTTATCTTAATTCGGAGACTCTTCTTGTAGTGTCGATGGGGCTTTGCTTCTCTATGGCTGCATTCTCTGTGATGTGCGGATTCTCGCTCGAACTTGGGGCATTCGTGATGGGTTCTATTTTGGCAGGTACTATTTTTGCAGAGAGAATGGAGCATGTCATAACTCCGGTCAAAGACCTTTTCGGTGCTGTGTTCTTCATATCAGTAGGTATGATGGTGCAACCTGCTGTGATTGCCAATTATTACCCTCAGGTGCTGATTCTTGCAGGAGTGGTGATAGTCGGTATGATAATTTTTGGCACAGTCGGCATGCTTGTCACAGGGCAGACTCTTAAGGTGGCAATGAAAAGTGGCTTCTCCTTAACTCAAATCGGTGAGTTCTCTTTCATCATCGCCTCTCTCGGTATGGGTCTCGGAGTGCTTGATGCTTCTCTTTATCCTATTATAGTGGCTGTCTCGGTGATCACAATTTTTACGACTCCTTATTTCATTAAACTCTCCGAACCGGCTTATAAATTTGTTGAGCGACATTTGCCTGAGAAACTCAAATTCCTCATCAATCGATATTCAACTCAGGTGGTAGATACCAACGAGACTGCTCGCCTTTGGCGTGAGATTCTCGGACGTTATTTGTGGAGAGTGGTACTTTATTCTGTGATTCTGATTGCTATTATGATAGCATGTCGTGAACTGCTTTTCCCTCTGTTGGAAGGACTGATGCCCAAATGGGGTCATCTGGTGGCAACGATAGGCACTCTCGTCATTATGTCGCCATTCTTGACGGCTCTCTCTTTCACGTCGATCAAATCAGATCAAAAGATGAAACTTCATTCCTCAGCTTCTTTCTATGAAGTGCCTCTTATAGCAATGAGCATCATCCGATACATAATCGCTCTGCTATTCGTAGTTTATTTCCTTACGGTTTGCTATTCTTCTCTCGTTGGTTGGATTGGCGGCACAGTTTCATTTGTCATAATAGTAGTGTTTGCTTCTTCAAAATTGATGCGAAGTTTCAAGAAGATGGAGAAAAAATTTATGAACAATCTCAACAACCGGGAGAATGCACGCTCAGGTGCTAACAATAATCTTGTGCGTGACATCCATCAAGCTTATCTTGACATAAAACCACAGTGCCGCTTCGCCGGCGACCGCCTTAAAGATTCTGGATTGAGAAGTGAATTTGGTGTGAGTGTGTCGAGTATCAGGCGAGGTGATGAATTTATTCCTCTTCCTACGGGAGAAACTCGACTATTCCCCGGTGATACTCTTGGAGTAATCGGAACCGACAGCCAGATAAAGCGGCTCAATGATGAGTTTGACAAAGCAAGTTCTCAACACAAGGAATCGCTGAAACATCCCGATATCGAACTTAAGAGCATCCTTTTGACTCCGAATTCCCCGATTATAGATCGTCCTCTTTACGAGACCGATTTGAGAAATGATTATTTCTGTATGGTTTTGCTCGTGCAGCGTGGAGACACGGAATTCAATCCTACACCCGACACTGTGCTTGAAGCCGGCGACCTGCTCTGGATAGTAGGCGACCCTTCCCAATTCGACAAAATGAAATAAAC
>CAMWQF010000042.1 GCA_947176285.1 uncultured Porphyromonadaceae bacterium | reverse complement strand
TCATATCTTTTGTGTGCAAAGTTAATACTTTTGTATTACAAATACAATTTTTTATCATAAAAAAAAGTTTAATTGTAAATCAGTCTTTGGGCAGTCGATGGGGACTAAGAGCACTTTGTGCGTACAAAATTTTGAAAAAAATAGTCTTTGGTGTAACTGACTCCCAACTGCTATTTCGAATTAAGCAGCACCGTCATTTTTATATAAAAAATCGCAAATTTTCCAGTCAATCAACAAGAATTACGAACCAAATATATTATATTGAGAATCAGAATAATATAACTTAAACTTCTGGACTTGACATGATTTCGCTTCCGTACTTGACATGATTTCACTTCCGTACTTGACACGATTTCGCTTCCGTACTTGACACGATTTCGCTTCCGTACTTGACATGACAAAAAAATACGGATCGCCTCATAAAGGCGTTCCGCATTTGCAATATTCGTATTTATTATTCTAAATTCCCAATTCTAAATTATTGATAGATCATCTCCACATGTCCGATGGCAAGTTCAGCACTCAACAGCACCGGGATTCTGCTGCTTTGATCTACCTGCGCCTGAACGGCATAGCCTGTTGCCGCTCCTTGGTAAGTATATTCGAATGATACAGCATATGTGCTGTAGCCGCCATAGTTGGAAGTCCCGTTATATGTAACAGTCACTGACTGTGCATACCCTCCATCGATGGGAATCGTAATCTGCTGGCCAGGAGACATGCTTGCGAAATCTATTTCGTGGAAGTAGTAAAACATTCCAAGCATATCGGCTGTCACAGTCACAGCCTCCATGGTCTCTCCATCTGCATCCAATTCTCCTTGCCCGGCAATATTTTTATAGTTTGCGGGATTTGAGGCTTGAAAACCGTTACTGTTATATTCCATAACTTTTGGCTTGAGATACCACCCGTTTTCATAATCTATGACCTCGCGACTGTAAGGAGAACCTGCATTCATCGTGGCATTGAGAGTATCGCTCACGCAGAATATACGTCCCTCCCATGGAATTGTATTTCCATCAAGAGTCGCATTGAATTGATTTCCCTGTGAAGAGAGCGTAACCTTTCCATGCCCTATGTTCACGTCTACAAGTCCCAAATGGTAATGTACGTTGTATAGAAGTTCCTGATAAGGAATCTGCACCTGTGCCATTCCTGTAAGAGCCGCTACGAAAGCGAAAAGCAGCAGAATCGTCTTTTTCATAGTATTTCTATCGTTTTAATAAGGTTTAATTTACCATAAAAACAATTATCAACTTATAAGGTTGAATTTTTTTCAAAGATTTGAATCTTTTTGCATACTTCTGCGTCTTTCTATATAAACGCGCGTTATAGCAATTCATGAATTCTAATAAAACATCCGACATAGACATATTCGAGGGCATAGTCAGTCAAAACCAAGACAGGCTCTTCCGCTTCGCATTCATGCGTGTCGGAGTGCGTGAGGTTGCCGAAGATATAGTGCAAGACGTTCTCTTACGTCTTTTCCGGGCTATGTCTGAAGGCAAGGAAATCAGAAGCCCTGAGTATTTCCTGCTCAGAAGCGTCAGCAACGCGTGTATCGACTACACACGACGCAAAAAGCCTGCCCCCATACAATTGGAGGATGTTGCCGAAATCCAAGAAGATGACGCGGATGAGGATATCACAGAGGAGTTTAATAGAATCAACCGACTTCTCGATGGTCTACCACCCAATCAGGCAGAGACTGTCAGACTCAGATGCTACGATGAACTCCCGTTCCGTCAGATCGCTGAACTCCAAGGGACATCAGAAGCGACAGTAAAATCACGCTACCATCGCGCAATCTTGTATATAAAAGAGAAATTAAACTTAAATAAACGACATGATTGAAAAAAAGCAAATACATACCGAAGACATCAACATCGAACAGCATCTCACGCCAAGATGCGAGTTCCGCGTCTCACCTGATTTTAAGAATCGGGTAATGGCTGAGGCACGATCTATACAGAAGCACAAACGGCGTAGATGGGTTCCATATCTTGCATTCTCCGGGGCGGCAGCCGCAGTAGCGATTATCATAATGGTTACCCTACAAATACACAAGATGGATTCTAATGAGGAAACGCCTCAAGTTACCGCTGCAAATACAATTCAACCATTGACTCAATCCGACTCTTTAAAGATGAATCGCAATATTCCGCTTCTTGCTGAGTCTACACAGGATGATTCTGAGAAAAAGACAGTCACAAAAACGACACATCGAAAGAGGGAACGAGCCAGAAAAACAAAATCAGCAGAACATATGATGTTGGATCTTCCTGAGGAGCCTGATTCCCAACATGTGACAGAGGGAGAAATGCCGATGAATAATAGAGAAACATCTTTAGATCCGGATGAAGTTAGGACCCGACTGATAGAAAACCGCAGAAATGCAGACATAGCCTTCATTGAGCGAATGCGAGATGAAATAGAGGCAAATCAAGCCTATATAGCGCAATTAATGACTGAAGAGAACGTTTATCAATAATAAATCCCATACTTAAAAAATCTGAAGAATATGAAAAGAACAATCGCCATAATACTGACTTTTGCCAGCCTGCTACTCATCGCTCCGGATGCTATCGGACAGAAGAAAAGCAACCAAGACAGCGAAAAAAAGGTGAAAACAAGGAAAATCGAAGTTGAGAGATCGACGGAGACGTCATCCGGGAAAACCACACACCGTATGTCGAGCGAAACTACATTGACTTCCCCTGCACACAAATTCGTCATCAACGGCCGGGTGGCACTCGACATTCCCGATTCATGCTACAATATTTACATCACTGACATCGACAAGGAAATCACTGAGTCCGATTTTGTGGCACGAGTTCCTGTCAAAAACAAGCAGTTCCACTTTGAAACCGAACTCGAAACAATCAAGACAGGCCGCATCCGCGCCATAATGCCCGGCAATAAACTTTGCTCAGCATGGATACAGATATACTTCATGCCGGGCTTCACCGTCGACATGACCGTACACAACGGCTACTACGACATTCACAACGAATCGGAATACAAGTTCATGACTAATGCCTGGCTTAACCAAGACGCCATGGCTGCGCTTTTAGAAAACATAGGAGGTTACTCAGCAACAAACTCCAATGATGAGAACAATGTATTGAATGTGATTCAGAACTACCAGACAATGTTGTCGATTTTGCATAAACAAGTTAATGATTTGAAATACATGCCTTTCGATTCTACCAAAGAAATGAAACAGATTATTAAACGTATGGATGATATCAACACTAAGATGCAAGAAGTGATCGACAAATATGCCAACTCTATAAACTTCTAACCTTAGAAATACCGACACACCATTATGTACAGAGTTATATTCACGATTATCGCTATAATCTCAATCTCAGTATCTTACTTCAAGGTCAACGCTGCCTCGCAGCCGGAAGATATCCTCCCAATCCCATGCTGGAAGGAAGGGACAGCCGTAGTGTACGGAAAGATTCTAAACTACCAGCCTGACGGCGAGAAGAAAGCCCCTCATGTATATCCAAGAAGTTCGCTCGGCAGATATGCCGACCGCACTCATGGCTACTCAACTATAGATTCCGCCGGCAACTTCAGCATTAATGTGCATCTATATCAGACGCATCAACCTTGCTTCATCACTGTCCCCGGCTATTACGGACTCATATATGTATCTCCCGGCGACAGCATTTCACTTATTGTGGATCAGCAGAAACGACGTGATCGCGGCTTTCATGGTGATGACGGGAGCGTTATTTTCACAGGTGGCGATGACGCAGATATCAACAATATGCTGGCATCCAATTTCGGACATGACGCAGTATGGGATAATTTTACCAATGCCAAGGGGATGAGTAAGAAATATGCAAGCAATGAAGAACTGATAAATGCAGTTATGACTCATCGCGACAAGCGTCTCAGACATATCAATTCACATGTATCATCTCCCAGACTGAAGGAAGTGCTAAACCGTAATATCGATGGTGATGCCATCAACGATATGCTTTCGGCACCTATCTATCAATGTGCAAAGCCTGACACTGCCTACTATTCATTTATAAACGAAATGGATGCTTGCAATCCGAAATATAGATGGGCTAGCGACTACGACGGCATTATAAGTAAACTTTCAAATCTCACATTAAGAGATGACTCATATAATTTGAGGTTCACCCATACTCCTGCAATCCTCTATGAAAGCCTAATAGCATCCGGAAAACTATCTTCTGAAGAAACCGCTCTTCTGGAAAGTTATATCAAGTATAACCCAGACAGAATCCCTGATGAAGTGGCTGGTGCCAGAAAGATTCGCATTAAGGAGTGCGTGACAAACCTTTGTGACTCTTTGAGCCTGAATGATACCGACAGTATTATGGCCATCCGGATTCATCGAATGGTAGAGGACAAAAATGTTAGCTACGGGAAGGTCTTGGATACATATAGAACTTGGCTCATCAATCTTCCCGGTAATATACCTGACAAATATACATCTACCTTAGATGATGATGATTTCGGAAAAGAAGCCCAGATATACTTCTCATCCAATCGTGATAAACTCTTATCATTGTTTGAGAAATACGAGGATGAAATAAATCATATCCGGAAACAGCGGGAGCAGAGCGACAACTTCAAACTCCTCTCTGCCATCACCGGGGGTATAGTTGGTGAAGTGATGGAGAATGTCAGACTTTACCCATACTCAGCCATGATCGACCAAGGCGATACGGTTCCGGAAGAGGTATTCCGAAGCGAACTGAAAAATCTGTCGGAAGTTCCTATGTCTTTCCTAAGGACACAGAATGATTTCCTTAAAGGTGTCCTTGCTAAAGCAGTTTCAAATGTAAGTCAAATGTCGCCTGACGATGATGCTGACAAAATACTGATAAATCTCACTGAAAAGCATAAAGGAAAGATGGTGTTCATCGACATATGGAATACATGGTGTGGATCATGCATTTCAGCCATACAGGATCATGAACAATATAAGGGGAAATATTCCGACGATGTGGCTTTTGTCTATCTTGCAGACGACAGCAGCCCTGAAAAGAACTGGAATGAACGCATCAAAGGGATTTCCGGCGACCACTACCGTCTGCCGCAATCGCAGATGCAAGCCCTGATGCAGAAGTTCAGTTTCAGAGGCTTTCCATCCTATATCCTCATAGATAAGAACGGCGAGATAGTGCATACCGGTCACGTATACTCCCTACGGGATCTCCTAGAAAGTCATAGATAAAAGCAATAACCTTGCAGGGCGCACGTCTTGTGCGCCCTCTTGATTTTTTATGACTATTTGCAAAAGCGGAAAATATTCTGTAATTTTGCAAATATATGAAAACGATTATACGTATAGCGACATTACTACCTGCTTTTCTATTAGCACTGTCAACGTATTTCACTTGCAATGCCGACAGGCTATGGGACACTTTTATTCATCCTGACAATCAAGTCCGCACAAAACTGTGGTGGTTTCACGGTGAGACAGAGACTACACGTGAAGGCATCGATGCTGACCTACAGGCTTTCAAGGATGCAGGAATAGGGGGTGTCGTATTCTACGATCAGACTCATGGCGATCAGAAAGGAGCTTGTCCCGCTTTGTCGCCTGAATGGTGGGACATGCTTAAGTATGCCGCTCTTAAGGCTAAGGAACTTGGGTTAACCTTCGATGTAGCATCAACTAACGGATATGTGGCAGGTGGTCCTTGGATAACTCCGGAATATGGAATGAAGAAGATCGTGACACTGCGTCCCGAAGAAGAGGAACCTTCAGGTTTCCGGGCTTTGAAAACTATATCTATTCCTATCCCTAACGAATCAACTTTCATAGACACCCTGATACTTAAAGACCGTATCACCATCCTTGACAACAAGCCTTTGCAGATCACTGCCGACTTTAATACTCCAAAAGAAGTTCGCACGATAAGTTATTCAGTCCGACCAAGAGGGAAAGGGGCTTACGGCTCTATGAACATTCCGGGAAAACCACAGAAAGACTATTTTGGCGCGATGTATATCCTCTTCCCCCCTATAGGGGAGCTTGAATGCAGCGACGACGGCATAAATTGGACAACTGTGACTTCACTGCGCGGAATTGAAGACGTGATAGGACATAAAAGTAAACAACGCACCATCAATTTCCCGCCGGTGACCGCCCGTTTCTTCCGCTTTAACATTCACGACTGGCAAGGAACATCGGAAAAACACAACAACCTCTACCTCGAAAACATACGCCTTATGAGCTACGACATGACCGACAACTGGGAAAACAAGAGCGGTCTTCGCAGCGAACTTCCTTCAGATTGCTCAATAGACCCGAAATCAGATTTCAAGCCTTTTGCAGGAGAGGTAACTATAGGGTATGCCACGACCGGAGGACATGCCAAGCACGGTCGTTCTCGTATAGTATGGAACGGAGACACTCTCACCTCAAAGACATGGCCGGAAGCAGACGTGCTTAGCGCTAAAGCAGCGGAATTACATTATAACAGTTACTTCAAGGCAATCCACGACACTCTTGCATCTATTGGATGCAAGCCGGAAGGAATGCAGATAGACAGCCATGAAGCAGGCATAGCAAACTGGACAGAAGATATGCCCGGACATTTCCTCCGATTGCGCGGATATAGCCTCGACAAATGGATTCCAGCCTTGGGAGGATATATCGTTGACAACCGAGAAGGCACAGAAAAATTCCTAAAAGACTACAAACTCACTATCAGTGAACTTGTAAGGGAGCAGTTTTACGGCACCATTGACTCTCTTTGCAGACGTGACTGCGTCGCTCTCACATCTCAGGCGATGCTCGGATGCACCAACGACAACATAGCATCTAGAGGCATGGTGGCAAAACCTCAGGGAGAATTCTGGGGATATCAGAAAAACGGCAATTACGACTGCCTTGACGCTGCCTCAGCCGCACACCTCTATGGGAAAAGGATCGCTTCCGGAGAAGCCTTCACTGACTCGCCATATTTCTTTCCTGAAAATGAAAACGATTCGACTTGGAAGCAGCGTGGATGGCACGAATTGCTACGCATAGCAAACCTTGCATACTGCAAGGGAATTAACGAGTTTGTAGTGTGCGCTTCATCTTATCAGCCTTGGCTGGACAGGAAATATGACGACTCGGCAAGCGCACACCCATATATCTTCCACCGCCACAATCCCGCATGGGACAAAAGTCGCGAACACTTCTGGGAGTATCAAGCCCGATGCTCTCAGATGTTGCAGACGGGCGACCCAATAGTTGACATTCTTGTATATGTAGGCGATGATCTTCCGGCAAAGACCATGGCATTCAAACTTCCGGAAATTCCAGAGGGATACAATTTCGACGTGTGCACTCCAGCCTCCTTAAGATACTTCATCGAGCATCCTTCGGAATTATCACCGAAATACAGCATACTTGCAGTGCAAGACCGTTCTGTAATTTCCGAAGATGCAGAACAAATGTTTGAAATCCTTAAGGATCGGGGCATGATAATCGTCCGTTGTGATAAAGGTGAGACTATTGCCGACGTAATTGCAAAGACAGAGTTAAGCCCCGACTTATACATAAAGAGCGATGATCTTCCGGAAAGCAAAGTTTACTTCAATCATCGTCAGACTGATAATGAAGACATATATTTTGTCTACAACCATAGTGATCACCCTTACAATGCTCCACTGAAACTTCGCTCTGACCGGAAACAAATAGAATTATGGTATCCCTTAACTGCAGAGAGGATCTCCAACCGAAATTCTACTTTAATCCTAAAACCCTACGAAAGTATTTTTATTGTAGCAAGATAAACAAAGCTCATTCTCAAAAGATGGGGCCTAATTCATCAAATAGTTTTTGAAGTCAGAAAAGTCTGAGGTCATCGCTACTGATTTCTTCTCTCCTTTCATAAATTCCTGAAGACGCTCGGGAATTTCAATTTCTTTGCCGATTATTCCTACAACAGTATCATGGAATTTTGCAGGATGGGCAGTCTCAAGGAAAAGACCGGTCTCTCCTGCCTTTAACAGTTGTTTCAAAGCAAGATAACCACATGCACCATGCGGATCAAGCACATACCCTGTCTGCTCATAACACTTTTTCATAGCTTCTGCTATCTCGGCATCGCTAAAAGTGGTGCCGCTTATCCAGGAAGCAATCACCTCATGCTTTCCTGCATACAGGTCGAGCACCCTGGCAAAATTGCTTGGATCCCCTACGTCCATTGCATTTGCAAGAGTCTGTATGCTTGCCTTGGGGTTGTACTCGCCTGTCTGAAGATAGTTATAGAAAATATCATTAGCATTATTGGCGGCGATAAAGCGTTTTATTGGCAGCCCCATACGGTGTGCTATCAATCCTGCGGTAATGTTTCCAAAATTTCCACTTGGCACACACACCACTACGTCTTCTCCCCTCCCCATTGCCTTGAGCTGTGCATATGCGCTGAAATAATAGAAAGCCTGAGGAAGAAAACGAGCGACATTTATTGAATTAGCCGAAGTAAGAAGCATTTTTGCATTCAACTCTTTGTCAAGAAATGCACTCTTCACGAGCCTCTGACAGTCGTCGAAGGTTCCATCCACTTCAATGGCTGTAATATTCTTTCCGAGTGTAGTGAATTGACATTCTTGAATAGGACTCACCTTCCCTTTGGGATATAGAACATATACATGAATTCCGTCCACTCCAAGGAACCCGTTTGCAACAGCCGAACCGGTATCCCCGCTTGTAGCGACAAGAACATTTACAGTCTTTCCTTCGGCATTCTTGCCGATGAAATACTGCAGCAACCGAGCCATAAAACGAGCCCCGACATCCTTAAAAGCCAATGTCGGTCCATGGAAAAGTTCAAGGCTATAGATATCTTTTTCAACCTCCACTACAGGAGTATCAAAAGAAAGAGTATCCCTTACTATCATTTCCAAAGCCTTCGGCTCAACATCCTCTCCGAAAAATGCCTCAGCAACCCTTACTGCAATATCTTGTAAAGAAAGGTTTTCTATGTTATCAAAAAATGACTTAGGCAACCTCTCAATTTTTTCGGGCATAAAAAGACCTCTATCAGCAGCAAGTCCTTTCACGACTGCCTCACTGAGACTCACTTCCGGAACGGAATGATTGGTACTGTAATATTTCATAATCTTTTTGAGTAATGCATAATTCACAATGCATAATGCATAATTATTCGTTGCTGATTTTCAGCATTTATGCACTTATTAATCCACTTAATTTATACTATACTTTCATGAACTCCTGCATGAATTCGCCGAGTTTCAGCCTGCCATATGCGCCATTGGCACAAGTTTTCTCCGAATAGGAAGAGACTTTGTCGGGAGAGATTCCCTTATACCAAATTGTAAATGGCACAGGTTCACCTTTATGTACACGCAATTCTACAGGAGTGGCATGATCGGGTAAAAGCGCAACTGCTACAGGCTCATTCCATTTCGACAATTCATCGATTATCGGAGCAACAATCCTATGATCGAGAGATTCTATTGTCTGAAGTTTAAGATTTAAATCTCCATCATGCCCTGCTTCGTCAGACGCTTCTATATGAAGAAACACAAAATCGTTGTCTTTAAGAGCATCTAATGCCGCTTTCGCTTTCCCTTCATAATTTGTATTAGCAAGTCCGGTGGCACCCTCCACGTCTATTGGACTAAGTCCGGCATATATGCCAATGCCTCTGATAAGGTCGACAGCAGTAATTACAGAACCTTTTTTCACCGATGGATACAACTCTCCAAGTGTCAGCATAGCCGGACGATAACCGCCACTCCATGGCCAAATGGAATTGGCGGGTAATTTCCTATCCCTATTAAAAGGATGATTTGCAAGAATTTTCTGCGACTTCAAAATAAGATCGTTGATCAGATCAGCCGTTTCTTGCGGCGACATTCTTCCTTCCTCTTTCGGGGCATTGATTATAGGCTTTACAAGCAGACCTTTCCATTCCTCATTAGGATGATCATGAGGGGGAGCGCACTCGATATACTTACTGCCCCCTTTGATCACAAGCAGATGCCTGTACTGAATGCCGGGGATCAACCTGACTTTATCAGAACCTAATTCTTCTTGAAGATATTCAATCAATAAGCGTCCTTCTTCAGTCGCGAGATGACCGCCATGATGATTGACTATCTTTCCATCTTCAATCGTAATTATATTGCATCTTAATGCCAATTCATCCTGGGCAAGATCATAACCAATGCTGGCAGCCTCAAGCGGACCACGACCTTCATACACCTTGTTGAGATCGTAACCAAGTATCGCAGTATTAGCCACCTCACTACCAGTGTCAAATCCATCCGGGATTGTAATTAGCGATCCTGACCTTCCATTTGCGGCAAGCATGTCGAACGCAGGCGTGCTGGCATATTCGAGAGGAGTCTTTCCCCCGAGGTTTTCTACAGGATGGTCGCTCATGCCATCGCCCAAGATAATCAGATGCTTCATTTAATGAAGTTGTTTAAACTTATTTACTAATTCAAAAATCACCAAGAAGAGTCAAACTTCAATTGTTGGCTGTTGAAATAATATTGGCAAATACACCGGCTGCTGTCACCCCCGCTCCGGCTCCATATCCTTGTATAAGCATCGGAAACTTTTTGTAGCGCTCGGTGGTGAGCATGACAATGTTGTTAGAGCCTTCAAGTCCATAAAATGGATGAGTGGAATCAACAGCCTCCAAGCCAATACTCATTTTCCCCAATTCCATTCTTGCTACAAACCTCCAGCGTTTCCCTTCTGCTTCCAACACTTTGCGCCGCTCTTCAAAGTCAGCATCAAGTTCAGGAAGATGCTTCCAAAATTCTTCTATTGTTCCGTCGAGAAGTGATTCAGGAATAAAGAGATTTCTCTTCACTTCATCTTGCTCTACTTTATAACCTCCTTCTCTCGTAAGGATCACGAGTTTACGCATCACGTCAATACCACTCAGATCTATACGCGGATCAGGCTCACTGTAACCTAACTCCTTAGCAAGACGCACAGTTTCCGAAAATGGCACCTCCGCAGATATTGCATTGAAAATATAATTGAGAGTTCCGCTCAAAACTGCCTCGATCTTCAATATTCTGTCGCCTGAAGAACGAAGGTCGTTGATAGTACCGATTATCGGAAGTCCGGCACCAACATTTGTCTCATACAGGAACTTCACCCCTCTGCTGAGAGCGGTATCCTTCAGACTGAGATAGCGTTCAAATGTGCTTGAGGCAGCAACTTTATTGGCTGCCACCACATTGATATTGTGATCAAGAAATGACTGATACAATTCTGCTATCTCTTTCGAAGCAGTGCAGTCTACAAAGACACTATTGAATATATTCATCCCTATCACCTCATCGCGCAAAATTGCAGGGCTGCTTGCAATACCCTCCTTTTCCAAGATTTCTCGATAATTCTGAAGGTCGATTCCTTCGCGAGAGAAGATAGCCTTGCGGCTTGAGGCTATTCCTACCACATTCAATTTCAGACGATGGGTTTTCATCAGTTCTTCCTTCTGCGATGCAATCTGCTCGATAAGCATACCCCCTACCGTACCGATACCACATATAAAGAGATTCAACTCCTTATATTCACTGAGGAAAAATGAGTCATGAATCACATTGAGCGACTTTCGCAAAAAACTTCCATCCACTACAAACGAAATATTAGTCTCGCTCGCACCCTGAGCGCATGCGATGACACTGATACCGCTTCTACCCAGTGTTCCAAACAGTTTGCCGGCTATGCCTGGGGTGTGTTTCATATTCTCGCCTACAATTGCCACAGTAGCAAGGCCTTTTTCCACATACATAGGATTCATCGCTCCTGTGCCAATCTCCTTTTCAAATTCTTTATCAAGAACCCGTTTTGCTTCTTCAGCGTCAGCATCTCTCACGCCGACCGACGTTGAATTTTCTGATGACGCCTGAGAAACGAGGAATACCGATATACCATTATCGGCAAGTGCAGAAAATATTCTGCGGTTGACTCCAATCACACCCACCATCGAAAGACCGGTGACAGTGATCAGCGAGGTTCCACTGATACTTGAAATTCCTTTGATCGGTTTGCTATCATCGTTTATACGCTCACGAATGATCGATCCGGCAGCATCCGGATGGAATGTATTCTTGACGAGAATAGGGATATTCTTGACACATACAGGATATATCGTAGGAGGATAAATCACTTTTGCACCGAAGTTTGAAAGTTCCATCGCTTCCAGGTAGGTGAGAGAGTTGATGGTATATGCAGTCGGTATGACACGAGGGTCGGCAGTCATAAATCCGTCGACATCAGTCCAAATTTCAAGCACGTCAGCATCAAGAGCCGCCGCTATGATAGATGCAGTATAGTCGCTGCCTCCACGTCCCAGATTGGTGACGTCACCGGAATGGGCATCAGTAGAAATAAATCCCGGCACTATATGGACACCCTTGACATCAGATCCAAATTCTTCAACAACAAGTTGGTTGGTCAGATCAGATGCGAGCAGTTGCCGGTTGTGCTTGTTCTCAGTCTTGATAAAGTTTCGCGAATCGTGGAGCATGGAGCCGGGTATAAGTCTTGCGACAATCCTTGAACTCAGACGTTCCCCATAACTCACGATCAGAGCGCGTGTCTTCTCACTCAGATCCTTTATTAAAGAAAGTCCATGATAGATAGAAGCGATTTCAGCAAGGAGCGTGTCTACTTCCTCTATCAATTCGTCAGGACGATCAGTGATGATACTTCTGATAAGGTCATGATGGCGGCTATAGAGATTCGCCACTCCTTCAAGATATGAAGAATCGCCCGCTGCAGCCTTCAACGATGTATTCAGGAGCAAATCAGTGACTCCACCGAGTGCACTTACGACCACTATACACGCACAATCCTGCCCTTCTACTATTTTTTTGAGATTCGCAAGGCCCTCATGAGAACCAACGGAGGAACCTCCGAATTTCAGTACCTTCATAAATAGGAAGTCGAATGAAACGAGATATTAAGAATGCAAAAGTAATCCTTTTGCTTAATGTTTGAATATCAATCGGCCTTTTTCGCA
>CAMWQF010000041.1 GCA_947176285.1 uncultured Porphyromonadaceae bacterium | reverse complement strand
GGCAATAAAGGCACTACGAGCCGACCCCAATATCCCTGAAGATGCCAAACCGCCTTTACCCGAAGGGTACTAATCTCAAAGCCACCGAGAGCCGCAATCCCCTCGGTGGCTTTTTGCGTCTAATCGCCTCATACTTTTGAATTAAGAACCAAATTTTATCGTATGCTGTTAAGCATAATATCTTGTCCACCTCAATAATTTTTTGTAATTTTGCACTTGTCAAGTAACGATAATCTGAAAAATGACCAGTAAGTAGAATAAAAAGACATACGGCGAGAGCCGAGAACTTTGGGAACATCCTTGTAGTCGTTACTGGCTTTGTCGGCCTTCAGATGCTACTCGGATGTTCTTTTCGTTGAAGATGGCGCAAACGAAGAATGCACTCATACGGCAGCGAGTCATCGACAGATGTCTCCGAAGTCCGAAGCAATACTCCATCATGGATATGATGGAGAAGTGTAACGTTGCGCTTGAAAATTCCGGGTATAAGCCTGTTACTTCCAAGAATACCATTTTAGAGGACCTTCGTGGTATTGAGAGTAACTTTCCAGAGGCAAGAATTGTCCAGAGAAAATCGGGACGGCATCTATTCTACGAATACGAGGATAAGAACTTCTCTATCTATAATATACCTTTAGATGACGACGGTATGGCTAAGTTGGCTCAGACAATTTTCATCCTATCAAAGTTTGAAGGTATGCCGAATTTTGAGTGGATTGATGAGATGATTGATCATTTCAAGTCCACCCTCAATATACCTACCACTAAAGACTCTGTTGTCGGGTTTGACGATAATATCTATCTCAAAAATAGAAATCACTTTTCACGGTTATTCAGTGCGATAATTGCCGAACAGTCATTGGTTATCACTTATCGACCATTTGGAAAAGAACCATTCGTTTATAACTTCCATCCATATTATCTTAAACAGTATAATAAGAGATGGTTTCTGTTTGGGTGTGTAGATGGGAAAAGTAACCTGTCAAATTTCCCTTTAGATCGTATAGAGGATATTTCAAACAGTACCGTACCTTATGTTCCCAACACAAGATTTGACTTCAATGAACTTTTTGAGGATGTCATTGGAGTGTCGAATCTTTTTGATGATGCAGAAGTAATCAATTTCTCCGTCTCCACCCAGTCCTTTGATTATATTCAAACAAAACCAATACTTCCTAACCAAAAGCCTATTGAGAAACGAGAAAACGAAACAATATTTGAAATTAAGACCATCATAAACAGAGAGCTTATCCAGTTGCTCTTATCTTATGGATCTGCTATCACAGTTTTGAAACCGCAAAAGCTCGTCAATATGATTTCAATGGAGGTGAGCAAAACTTTGAAGAATTATCAATCCGTTCAGATAAACTGAACACATCGTCACTAATTTTGCAAGCGAAAAGAAAAGTTTAACGTTTTAACAGCTGAGCGATATGATGAATTCGACCAACAACACCCGTGTTTTCAATGGAATACTTGATAAGTTTTGTGGTTATAATTACCATAATCCTTATTGGATTCTCCTTGCCTTATTCCTTCGGAAGGAGAACAAGATCTCTGTTGAAGCAGATTATAAGGGTGCAGATGTCAATAAACTTTCGCATACGCTTACTAGAGTAAGTTTTGCAAATGACATATGGAAAGAGGATACCGATTATCTATTTGAGGGTACATCTGCATTTTCTCTAACGGTTGTAGGACGAATTGATGGCGATTCCTGTCTTAAAAAAATCGTAAAGACCTTTAGGGATAGTTTTGAGAAAAAGGAATCTGATGTTTCCGGACTTTCCACTCTTGCTGAATGGAGCAAGGAGGATGCAGCGGCAGCTATGCTCATTGAAATAACGCGTGCATTGATTTCATTAGACTCACAGTGGTTTGAAGATAATTTTCTTAGCTTGTTTGACCAGACATTGCGTAGAGTGTTTGCACTGATGAATTTGGAAGAACATTTTCAACCCAAAGAAGTCACTGTCTTAGCAAGCAGTATTCTTGGACGGATACAAGGTAGGGTCTATAATCCGTTTGCCGGTATCGGCTCCTATGGAGTGACGCTTCGTAACTGGATTGATGACTATCTGGGCGAGGAAATCAACCCAATCATTTGCTCCATCGGCAATCTCAGATTGATGGCGACTTATGTTAACGGAGAAATATTAACATCGAGAGCTTTGATTGAAAGTCCCTATTGTGATGCAGCTATCGCAACGCCTCCTTTTGGGGTAAAAGTACCATACGAAGAGACTTTTGATCAAGGAACAAACGATTACGAAACTCTTACTCTTCGAAAATTTGCACATTTATACCGACGTAGCGTGACTGTTGTGACAGACCACGTGTGCACAGGAGGGGGTTACTGCCGTTCGTTACGAAAGGACTTATTGGAGATGGGATGTGTAGATATGATAGTATCATTACCGGCAGGTATATTCAACACTACTGGAGTTAAAACATCTATCTTCGTGTTGGATCCTAACCATCAGCATTCTCAATCTGTGAAATTTGTCGATGGTACAAGTTGCTTCACAGTCGATGGCAGTAAAAGAATATTAGATGTTTCTGCGGTAATAGCACTTCTAAATAATTCTTCTTCTGTATCAGTGAAGGTTGTCTCCTATCCTGAAATTGTTAACAGGGATTATTCATTTAATCCTCGGCATTATATCGACTATCAGATTGAGACGCCTGAAAATTGTAAATTGGTTGCACTTGGAGAACTTGGAGATTTTATTCGTGATAGGTCTTCAGAAACAGAAACACAAGGGAAATTTGCAACATTCCAATCGTTGATCACGACAAACAGGTTGAAAGTCTTCACACCTGAAGACTTCACAGTAAAAGAGCTTCCTCTACACTGTTTAAGAATCACACAGGATTGTGTGATGATGTCCGGAACACGAGGTATAAGAGGAGTATATGTACGCCCAGAAGGAGAAACTTTATATTGCCATCCTAGTTATGTATGCTTCCTTCCTAAAATGCACAATGTTTTGCCACTATATATTGTTTCCCAGCTGTTTCAGCCGTATGTACAGAAGCAATTAGAATCATTGGCAAGTGGTAATACCGTGAGTAATCTTACTCTTGATGCACTCCGTCAAGTGAAAATTGCAATCCCAATACTCCATAATCAAGAAGTTGATTTGGCAAAGCAGGAATATGCGGTTCAAGCCTATCATGATTCTTTAATAAAAGAACTTGGTATGGAAGTGGAAACTCTACGTATCAAACGTTTTGAGGAGTATCAAAAGGATATGCGTATGCGCAAACATCGTATTGGGCAACGTCTCAACGAAATTATACCTTCATCAAACGTATTGGCTGATTTCATAGCTTCACAAAACGGAGAGTTCAATAAAGCCGCTATAGTTTCTGAATACTCCAAGACCAATCTGGAAGCTTATGCTCGTAAGCTGCATGAGGACATTGTCTCCCTCGCTGACCTTATCTCACATTTCACAGATGAAAAGTCGTTTGGCGAGGCAGAGAATATTGATCTAATTTCGTTCCTTAATGAATTTAAGCAGAATCACCAAAATGATCGTTATGAGATTGGAATATTCCCGGAAAAGTCTAATAGTGTAGACTCTGAGGAAGATTCAATTAGTCAACTTAAAGTTGCTGTGTCTAAAGATGATCTTTCTACAGTCTTGGAAAATTTGTGTGCGAATGCTTTAACATACGGTTTTATAAATCAAGATCGTAGAGATTATGCAATTCGTATCACTATTTCCAATACGGTTGTAGAGAATATACCAATGGTACGATTAGTTATCGATAACAATGGTGCCCCTCTTCCCAAAGGAATGTCAGCAAAGAAGATGTTTACATGGGGAGTTGGGAAAGGTACTGGAATCGGTACTTGGCAAGCAAGACATATTATCGAGCATTTCGGTGGAAGCATTAACTTCCAACAGAAAGATTCCGATGATGGATTTAATGTCAGCTTTGAGATTGTTTTACCTTTAGTAGTAGAGTGAAATGGAAAGTGATGATACAAAATATCGCATAAAAACTTTGTGTATTGATGATGAACCCACAGGAGGTTTCATTGATCAAGCCGCATTAAATGGCATTGATATTACAATTGCTGAAACTGTTGAAGACGGCTTAAAGATGCTAGACAATAAATCCAATATCTTTGAGGCGATTATTCTCGATGCTAATTGTAAAATTGCTGATGAAGGAGAGGAAGAAGATTTGTCTGCTCTCAGCCACGCTATTGCCGGTATATATGCTCGTTCTATAAACATCCCTTGGTTTGTTTATACTGCTGGGGGTTACGAGGGATTTGAAATGATTGAAAAGATAGTCCCTCAACAATATCGTAATTGGGATACCAAAGCCTTTTATACGAAACCCGGCACCAGTAATACTATCACAGGCCAAAGCATTGATGAACTATTTACAGCCATAAAAAAAGCAGTTGAGCAGTCTGAGATTACTAGGGTCTTCCGAAGGTATAAAACCGAAATAGACACGTTTAATGAACCGGAGTTCAAAGAACTTTTGATTGCTCAGAACAAGAAAGATTTTGCTACTGACGATACGGTTCCCAATTCTATCAGAAAAATAGCTGATACAATTTGCTATACCTTGCGTAGCAGTGAGTTCATCAGTGTAGAACTCGATAAGTCAAATGTCATTGGTGACGTAAGTAAATATCTTGCTGTTGATGGTACTAATAAATATGTGCCTAAACACATTCAAGGAGCTTTTCATTACCTCTCCCAATACTATTGTAATCCCGGCAGTCATGGATTTGACCCTGAAAAGCCTCTGCCGATATGCAGATATATCCGCAACAACAGGGCGCCATACGCCAACATAACGGGATTAAACTGTCTGTTAGATATAATAAATTGGGTTGGTTCTTTGAATTTGGAAGACGAGGACTTTCTTAAAGACGTTCAGACCGATTTTTCATTTTGGGAAACTAATAAAAAACGAAAATAGATATGGATAGTTCACATGCTCAAATGGTCAGCTTGATCTGGAACATTGCGGACGATGTTCTGCGAGACGTTTTTGTTCGCGGACAATATCGTGATGTCATTCTGCCGATGGTTGTACTCCGCCGTCTTGATGCCCTGCTTGACCCTACCAAGGAGGCTGTCGAAGAAGAGTATGCCTATCAAACGAAAGAGGGTATTAAGGATGAAGATGGGCTGAAAGAGGCTGCCGGACAGAATTTTTACAATACAAGCAAGTGGACTCTTTCGAGGTTAAAATCTCAGGCCACCGGAGATAAAGATGTCCTTTTGACTAATTTCGTAGAATACCTCAACGGATTCAGCTCCAACGTTCACGAGGTGTTGAAGAGCTTTGACTTTTACAACAAAGCCAAGAAACTTACTGACCGTGACCGACTACTCGCAATTATTGAGCGAGTAACCGATTCATATCTAAATCTCACAGATAAACCTCAGCGCGATCCTGATGGTTTGACAATCCCTGCTCTTACCAATATCGGTATGGGACAAGTGTTTGAGGAACTCCTTCGCCGTTTCAATGAAGAGAACAATGAGGAAGCCGGCGAGCACTTCACGCCCCGTGATGTGATTGCCCTGCTCTGCGACCTTGTATTCTCGCCCATAATTCACGACCTCCCAAAGATTGTCACAATCTATGATCCTGCCTGCGGTTCGGGCGGTATGCTTACCGAGGGCTTTGAATACCTCGTTAAAAATGGCGTTGACCCCACGGCTATCCGTCTTAACGGTAACGAGGTCAATCCAGAGACATTCGCTATCTGTAAGTCAGACCTTATCATAAAAGGTGTTGACCCTGACGGCATCCATCTTGACAACACTCTCGTTCCCGATGATACTCGAAGCGGCAAGCAGTTCGGCTTCATGCTTACCAATCCACCTTACGGAAAGTCATGGAGTGAGGATAAGAAGAAGATGTTTGAAGATAAGACTCTCACCGACGAACGATTCTATGTTGCTTTGCCTAATCTGGTAGGTGATGTGATCAATCTACCGTCAGTTCCGCGTGTAAGCGACGGTCAGATGCTCTTTATGATGGAGCTTGTTGACAAGATGAAGTCGCTCCAGTTGCAACCACAGGGTAGCCGCGCCGCATCGATTCACAACGGTTCGTCACTCTTTACCGGTGACGCAGGTAGTGGCGAAAGTAACATCCGCCGATTCCTCGTTGAGAATGATATGGTCGAGGCTATTATACAGTTACCCAACAATATCTTCTATAACACTGGTATATCAACTTACTGCTGGGTTCTTACCAACTATAAGAGGGAGGAACGAAGAGGCAAAGTGCAGCTCATTGACGCATCGCAGGCCGCAGAGCCACTTCGCAAGAATCAAGGAAACCGCAACTGCGAGATTACCAAAAAGATGCGTGGATTCATCATGCAGGCTTACAACGACTTCGCGGAGCGTGAGGCAACTAAGGATTTTCCCGTATCGTCAAAGATATTCGACAATGATGATTTTCGATTCTACAGCGTAAGCGTTTTACGTCCCCTCCGTCTCCGCAGTCAGATGGATTTCAGAAAAGCTGAGGAACTGCTTTATGACAAAGGTAATCGTGAAATATCCGCTTGGCTCTACGACAGTTATGGACAGCGTGTTTTCGAGGGTCTTGCAGAAAATGTTATGGAGATAAGAGAGTATTTTCAATCAAACGACATCAAGATTACAGAGAAGAAACTTAGGGAACTTATCGACCCGAATAAATGGCAAGACCGCCGGGCTCTTGCCGATGCTGCCGAGAAACTGTGCATTGAAATCGGCTCTGAAACCTTCATGGATTATGCTCTGTTTACTGAGCGACTGGAATCGGCTTGCGATAAGCTCTGCCTCAAACTCAGTAAGACTGACCTCAAAACTATTGCACGCGCTATGAGTGAAACCGACCCTGAGGCGTTACCGGTGGTAGATAAGATTGTCAAGCTTAAGAGCAAGGATATTGAGACATTACTCAATACCTACGAGGTGTCATACGACCAGTTGCCATACTACGGCTACTATCCTTCAGGTAAAGGATTATACGTTCATTACGAGAGTGACACTTCACTTTCCGACAAGGAGGATGTGCCAGTCAGTGAGGATATTCTCGCATACTTCAAGCGGGAGGTTGAGCCATACGTCTCAGACGCTTGGATTGACCTGCCCAAAACCGTTATTGGCTGTGAAATATCATTCAATAAGTATTTCTATCGCCCTGTGCCGCTGCGTTCACTTGCTGAGAACCACGAAGAACTTGTAGCTCTTGAACGCGACAGTCACGACCTCCTTCAATCACTTCTTAATATTGACTGATATGGCGGAATACAGTGAATATAAAGAAAGCGGTCAGCAGTGGCTTGGAAAAGTCCCAAGTCATTGGAATATAGCAAAGATTGGTACTATTTTTGATGAAATTTCAAAGCAGAATTTTGAACACAAATATTCAAAACAACTGCAGTTTAAGTTTGGAACAATAATCCCGAAAAAGCTTAATTACGAGACAGAAGAATCAGACTGGTCAATAATTGAGAAGTATGTGATAGTTAGGCCTAACGATATAGTCATAAATGGCTTAAATCTTAACTACGACTTACTATCATTCCGAGTAGGACTTGTTAAAGAAGAGGGAATTATTACTTCTGCATATATTGTTCTCAGACCCAAAGAAGGAAATAATCCATCTTATTTGAACTATGCGTTCAAGGGTTGGGATAGTCGAAAACTTTTCCATGGTATGGGAACAGGTGTTCGTCTTACATTATCATGGAAGGAATTAAAGAACTATTATATTCAAATTCCGCCGAAAGAGGAGCAGGAGGCTATCGTTGCATATCTTGATAAGGTGACTGCCGACATTGACAAGGCAATTGCTGCCAAGGAACGCATTATTGCCTCGCTTGAAGAGCGTCGAAAGATTATCATAACCCATGCCGTAACTCGCGGCATAAGTTCCGATACGCCGCTCAAAGACTCCGGCATCGACTGGCTCGGTGAGATTCCTGCACATTGGGAGACATACCCAGTTCGTCATTTCTTTGACTTTAGAAACGGATATACGCCTTCTAAGGTTAATACTTCATTCTGGACCAACGGCACTATCCCATGGTTTAGAATGGAAGATATAAGAAAATCAGGTCGTTTTCTTAATAAAGCGATTCAGTACGTCACGCCATCTGCCTTAAATAATGGAGGACCCTTTGAAGAAGGGTCATATATCCTTGCAATATGCACGGCGTCCATTGGCGAACACGCAATGTTAATCGCTGTCCGCCAGGGCGGACTCGATGTTCATTTTTTACTATATGTACGTCTTGGGACGATTCTGTAAAGATACTGCTAATACCACTACATTTCAGTATGCAGATATGACTCAAGTAAAAAATTTCATCGTGCCGTTACCGCCTATTGAGGAACAGCAAGACATAGTGAAATATTTGGAATATAATACAAGAGGTATTGACACTGCGATCACTCAGCAAAAGAAACTCATTGAGTTGCTTCGTGAGAGGAAGAATATTATTATCAACGAAACGGTAACTGGAAAGGTAAAAGTTATATGACACAGACATCAATGCTTGAAGTTGAGTTGGAACGCCTTATTGAGCGTCGACTCACTGGTACAACGCTTGAAGACCGTCGGGCTGCTATTGACAGTGAAGCAGCAGAGCCGCTTGTACCATACGGAGAATACAATGGTTTCCTCCCGGGAGAATCTGAGGAGATGGACCGTGACAAGGCTATCAATACAACCCGTCTGTGGTCGTTCTTAAACAAAACGCAAAAGGACATTCTCGATCAGTGGCGCGGTCGTGGTGACTTGAAGACTGCCGTTGAGAAAGAGATTGACCGAAAAGTCAATAACAAGGGTATTCTCGACACTCTGCGTCAGAAACTTGAAGTCGATAATATCGAGCTGACACTATATTACCCGAAACCTTCTCCAAGCGATAGCCAGCAGAGCCATCAGGATTTTGAAGCCAATGAGTGGTCGGTCACCCGACAGCAGAAATACAGCAAGTTCCATCCCGGTAATGAGATCGATATGGTAATCTTCATTAACGGCTTGCCGCTGTTTACTATCGAGCTTAAAAATCCAGCTACGCATCAGACCGCTCGATATGACGGACAAAAGCAATATCGTGAAGATAGAGATCCACGCGATACATTGCTGAAATTTGCCCGTTGTCTCGCCCATTTCACTCTTGACAAGGATGAAGTGTTCTTCACCACCCGACTGGAGGGAAAGAATACTTTCTTCATGCCATTCAATAAGGGACTTCCTAATGGTCAGGGCGCAGGAAATCCTATCAACCCCAACGGGCATAAGACCGCCTATTTCTGGGAGAAAATCCTGACTCCTGACACTCTTGCCGATATTATACAAAACTTTGCCCTCGTGGATTATGGCGAAGCAAAGAAGCATAAGAAAGTACCCCATCTGTTGAAGAATGCGAAAGGGCTAATCTTTCCACGTTACCACCAACTCGACGTTGTAAACAGATTGAGCGAAGATGTAACTACAAAGGGTGTGGGCGGAAAGTATCTCATTCAGCACTCTGCCGGCTCGGGTAAGTCCAACTCAATAACATGGCTGGCTTTTGACCTTATCAAAGCCTGTCCGAAGACTATGGATGCTAATCGCGCGGAAGCTCTTGACAAGCAGCTTTTCCAATCAGTGATTATAGTGACTGACCGCCGAGTTCTCGATAGTCAGATTTTCTACAACGTATGGGCTTTTGCCAAAAGCGACAAGATTATAGCCCATGCCGACAACAGTGAGCAGTTACGTAAAGCCATCGAGGGAGGTAAACGAATTATCATTACGACGATTCAGAAGTTCCCTTATATCTGTGGCACCATCGCTGATATGAGCAACCGGAACTTTGCAGTTATCATAGACGAGGCTCACAGCAGTCAGAGTGGTATCGCCGCCGACAAGCTGAACGCTACTACATATCGCGACAGGGATGCTGAGACCGAGGATACCGATTCTATCATAGAGAAACTTATTGCAGAGCGCAAAATGAGTCCGAATACCTCATATTTTGCGTTTACGGCAACTCCGAAACCCAACACCCTTGAACGTTTCGGTATTGAAAATGCCAACGGTGGTTATGACCCGTTCCATCTCTATTCGATGAAACAGGCTATTGAAGAAGGATTTATTCTTGATGTGCTTTCTAACTACACTACCTATACAAGTTATTATGAGCTTGCCAAGTCTATCGAAGATAATCCGGAATATGACGAGACAAAGGCTCAGAAAAGACTGCGCAGGAAAGTTGAGCGCGAACCACAGACGATCCGTGAGAAATCTGACGTTATTATCAATCACTTTGATGCCAAGATATTCCGTGCCCGTCGTCTGAAAGGTCAGGCTAAGGCTATGGTAGTTACACGCGACATTGAGTGCGCAATCCGTTACTATAAGGCTATCAGCGAAATTATCGAGGCTCAGAGATTGCCATACAAGGCGATCATCGCGTTTTCGGGCGAAAAGACTGTTGACGGCATAGCCTATACAGAATCAGGGATGAACGGTTTTCCTGATACTCAGACACCGGATAAACTTGACACCAATGAATACCAGATACTCGTTGTCGCCAATAAGTATCTGACCGGCTTTGACCAGGAGAAACTATGTGCAATGTATATTGACAAACCACTTGATGGAGTTCTTGCTGTTCAGGCTCTTTCTCGTCTTAACCGTATATCGCCCAAATTAGGTAAGACCACCGATGACCTTGCAGTTCTCGACTTCTATAACAAGATAGAAGAAATGAAGAATGCGTTTGACCCGTTCTTCACCTGTACCTCCCTCTCAGAACCAACCAATATCAATGTGCTCCACGACCTTCGTGCAGCGATTCTTGATGCAGGAGTATTTACTGAGGAAGATGAGGTTGCTAAGTTCAACGACCTCTTTCAGCGTGGAGCCGAGGCACATGAGCTATCGCCGATACTTGATCGGTGTGTAGAGCGTTTTGAGAATGAAATAGATTGGGACGAGAACGGCAAACCTGACTTCAAAATTAAGTGCAAACAGTTTGTCAAGGTTTATTCTCGCGTAGCTGCAATAATGCCTTTCGAGAACGTAAAGTGGGAAAAACTTTACTGGTTCCTGCGTCAGCTCATTCCACTGCTCAAAGTAACTATTCCCAACGATGACCTGAGTGGACTTATGGAGAGCGTTGACATGAATACCTACGCACTTCGCCGTACTGCCACCAATGAAAAGATAGAACTTGATGCAGCCGGAACGATACTTGACCCAAATTCTCCAAATATGGCAGGTGCCGGAACTGATGACCCAACGAGGTCTCAACTTGACACAATCATTGCCAACTTCAACGAGCGATGGTTCAGCGGTTGGGATGCACCGGCTGATGAACGCCGAGTGAAGATGTATCGTGTAGCCCGCGAAGTAATCAACACTCCCCAGTATCAAAATCAGATTGTGGGGAACCCTGACCGCGACGAGGCTGATGCGGCTTTCAATCGAATAGTGGATACGGTTATGCGACGTATGAGACGTAGTGATGACTCCCTCTATCGTGAGTATAACCAGAATGAAGGATTCCAAGGTAATTTCCGCAACCTTCTCCGTCAAATCATTGACGACCAAGATTATCGTGAAGTTGTAGATAACCTTTCATCCAATTAATCGCAAGCAATATTCTTCGTAAAATATTAGTTAACAATCAGTACACATTATATGATATCAATCATAGTAACATTATTGACTACCGCGATAGGTGCGTTTATTGGCACTATGTATGGTTCTAAGAAGCTATATGAATATCAGCAATCGGGAAAAGTTGCCACACGTAAAACAGCATTAAAGGCTGTAAATATATTAAAGAAATATGCGGATCAGCCGTATACTAATGCCCAATTTGATTTCAATACATCCTTAAGCATTTCTGAAAAAAGGGCTGTATTAGTGGCTCTACACAAACTTGGAATCCCTATCATAGTACCTCCAACGATAGCCTTTCAGATTTCAGATATCCAATTCTCGGATGCTAAAATAGTAAAAGAGGAGTTAGACAGTATCGAAGCTCAATTAGACAATGGTAACTGCGACTATTTATTTTATGAAGACGTCGAAAGCCATTTTTCCTCAAATTTGAGATTAAATACTTTACGTGAATTGGCAAAGAGATATGTCAATAACGTCATGAAAAATAGCCGTTACGAGAATGGCTATATTTCAGATCCAAAGAATTGGGAAACCATGTACTTCACGCCGGGTGAGGTTCAGGCTATAATGGTATTCTACAAGAGAGTACATGACCAGATGTATTATGAAGATAATGGAATTTTGAGAGCAGGTATAATTGAGAAACTATTAAACGAAATTGAAATTGGGCTATGGGATAGTTATCTATTTTGGGATTATGCAGCTCATCAGAATATGCAAAGTCAAAATATGCTGGCAACAATCATGAGTAAGATGTTATCTTCTGACGTTAAAAATAATAGCGATTCATCAGAGAGTACACAGGAACAAAAATAACATATACCATTAATTAATACATATCCATAATGTTGCGTATAGGTTCATTCAATAAATACGAAGAGATTATCAGATTGGGATATCAACGATTTTTTAACGAAGCAAAATTCGTAGCTTTAGAGGTATCCGACTTCCTCGTTTGTCAGCAAGGTGGTTTTATTGATTGGGGCGGTTATCCTTGTATAGGATTGGGTGAAGTTGGAATTAGTAATTTACAAAAAGTTAATATTATAGATAATATTGGGGCTTCGATATTAGTCTCTGATGACGACTACTTTAAAACGAATGGCAATCAATTCTTTCATGGTGTTTCAGAATTTGAAAAGGGTATTATTAAAGTCTGTAATTTATACCTTGATATATGGGAAAATGAATGGTTCTTAAGGAATCTTGCTGAAGTTATTAAGGTAGCTAACGGAGACCATTATGATTGGAACCTTGATTTAAGTAAAATAAAAGATACAGGGAAGGGCAATTTTATTAGAAATGAAATTATTGCGAAATTAAATAAATATCCATATCTCCAAGACATTATAAGAATAGGGTATAATAGTAATTTGCGTAATGCCATTGGACATTCTCAGTTTCATATCGTCCAAGGTGGTATATGGCTTGACACGTACGGACGTAATAAATATGCTACAGTTCAAGGCTTCTCTTTTGAAGATTGGGAAAGAATAGTTATATATGGGTGGTTAATTTTTCGATATCTATTTTCCACGTTGAGACAAATGACCACTGCTTTTTTTACTGAGACTGCAAAGAAGACTATTATGGGAGGAATCCCTATACTTGTTCCTACTAATGATGGCAAGTGGACATATCAGTACATTTATCCAGATTCTACCGGACTAACATGGAGATTTGTAAAAGTTAACCAATAAACTGTTGCGATATTTAGAAAATATGGATAGCGGAAAAATAATACTTTTTCAGACGCAGGGAGGCGAGACGAAGATTGAGGTTCGGCTTGCCAATGAATCTG
>CAMWQF010000040.1 GCA_947176285.1 uncultured Porphyromonadaceae bacterium | reverse complement strand
GCTGACATCTTTGAAGAAAACCTATATGAGAGGATGATGCGTAAATATGATGTGGCATAGGATATCGGAGGATACATAATCATGAATCGGTTTCGCGTAGATATGACAGGTGCGTTCGGATTGCTTGATGTGATAAAGACCCATATCCGAATGCATGAATTTAGAGCAAGCATAGGAGTAGGATATATTTTCTAATTAAGAGTAATCCACCAATTTTGGCAATTAAAGTAATGTCTCTTCCTATAAAAGGTCATTTCTCCTCTTGGATATCAAAAATGACTTATACCGGTAAGGTTAAGTAATGATTGGAAAATGAAAAGCCTTTGACTCATACGGTCAAAGGCTTAAATATTATATGTAAGGGATAGTCTTACTTGATTGCGGTCTCGGGAGCAACGGCTGTTTCCGAACGGCGTTTTGCTTCCCATCCGAGTGCAGATGCGCCAAGTACGGCTGCATCGCTTTCTTTCAGTTCTGAGATAAGGATTTGAGTCTTCCCGCGGAAGATTGGCATAACATTCTTCTCAAACGCTTCTTTGAGTGGCTTCAGAAGAAGGTCGCCGCTCTTTGCGAGTCCTCCAAAGAGGATTATAGCCTGTGGTGAAGAGAAAGCAACCATATCAGCGAATGCCTCACCGAGGATCTTACCGGTATATTCAAAAATCTCCTTTGCGATCTTGTCTCCTGCCATAGCAGCATCATAAACATCTTTAGAAGTGATGTCCTCAATATCGATATTGCGGAGAACAGACGGTTCCTGACGTATCTCAAGGAATTCGCGTGCCGTACGTGCTACGCCGGTGGCTGAGCAATATGCCTCAAGGCATCCTGTACGGCCACATCCGCACATACGTCCGTTGTTGCGCTTCATCACAAGGTGACCGAGTTCTCCGGCATTGCCGTCATGACCATAAACCATCTGCCCGTTGATTACGATTCCGGATCCGACTCCGGTGCCGAGAGTGATCATGATGAAATCCTTCATACCACGGGCAGCGCCATATGTCATTTCGCCAAGAGCAGCTGCATTTGCATCGTTGGTGACTGCTACAGGTATGCCGCCAAATGCTTCGCTTACTTTCTCAGCCAGAGGAATAATGGGACCCCATGGCAGGTTTGGTGGGTTTACTATTTCTCCGGTATAATAGTTAGCATTAGGCGCTCCGATACCGATGCCCTGAATCTTATCTTCAGCATCGTTAAGGCGAAGCAGTCGCTCTACTGCATTATGTAGTTCCTCTACATAGTCGTCAAACTCAGCGTGCTTCTTGGTCTTAATGGAGTCGCTGGCTATCACCTGACCGCGGGCATCAACGATACCGAAGACGGTGTTAGTTCCTCCTATATCAACTCCTAAAACATATGGTTTAGTCATGGGGAAATTTATTTAGGGTTAAACAAAATATTATTTTATATGTACAACACACAAAGATAGTCAATATTTCGCTAAATGAGAAAAAATAATGTGAAAAGATTCAAAAAATATTAATTACTCATTATATAGTCGCTTATCACTTTATAAATTTCGGCTTCTTTGTGCATTTTGAGATTATCGAGTAGTTCAAGATGTTTCGATAGGGTTGAGGTGTCTTTCCTGACTGCCGGACCTGTTTGGGCTTCTTTCGCAGATATCGTATTCAATTTCGCAATGGTTTCCTCAACAAGTGGAGTAATGATAGAGCGATTGATTCCGCAATCATCGAGAATCTGCTGGCTTATAGCAATCATAGTGTTTGTGAAATTGCATGCAAAAGTTCCCGTAAGATGGACTTTGCGTCTCTTTTCACTATCTGCCAATCCAATGTTAGTGAATCCTGTCTGCAACGCCAAAGTCCTGATTTTTTCAAGTGTGTCGGGGTCTGATGCTTCCAACAGCAATGGAATTTTTCCCGGAGGGAGTGGTCGAGTCTTGCTTATGGTCTGAAAAGGATACATCACTCCGTAACCTTGGCAGTCAACTGATTTAAGGGTTTTCATAGGAACGCTGCCGGTAGTGTGGACAACTATACCATTTAGTTTGGGAAGTTTTTCTGCCACTTCTTTTACGGCATTGTCACTCACAGCAATAATATAGAGATCTGCATTCTGAGTGAGTCCATCCAGAGTGCGCGAAGATATAGGTTCTACTCCAAAGATGCGTGCAAACTGTGAGCCAACATTACCGGTTCCTATAACAATTGTATTCATTAGAATTCTTCCTTCAAAACGTTATAAAGTTGATGCACAGGTAGTCCCATAACATTATAGAAACTGCCATTGATACTTGCAACGGCTGCGCAACCGATCCATTCCTGAATGCCATAGGCTCCGGCTTTATCCAGTGGTTGGTATTTTTCTACATACCAAGTTGCTTCTTCTCTTGACAGAGGGGCAAATGTTACCGCTGTGCATGCTGTGAAACTGACTATTTTTTCTTTAGTCGCTATGCATACTCCTGAGGCTACGGTATGTGTGCGTCCTTGGAGAGTCATGAGCATTTCGATAGCATCTTTTTTGTCATGAGGTTTGCCAAATATTTGTCCGTCAAGGATAACGATGGTGTCGGCAGTGACCACCATCTCATTCTCTTTGATGTCTTCAGCGTATGCTTTCCCTTTGAGCCGAGAAAGAAACTCCGGCACTTCAATGGCTGGCATATCAGCAGGATAGGATTCATCGATTCCATCCTTTACTTTTATTTCAAAAGGAATGTCAAGCATAGCAAGAAGTTCCTGTCTTCGAGGAGACTTGCTTGCGAGCGTAATATTATATTTCTTAAGATTGTCTAACATTTCGGAATTATTAATTGAGCATTATGACTTGCGTTGCTAAGGCGTAGCCAATTATGCATTATATATTATTTTTGTAAGTGCGCCATTTTTCGAGAAGTTCAGTCATGTCGGGAGGTATAGGGCATTCGAAATCCATTTGCTTGCCTGTGCGAGGATGTCGGAATCCTAGAGTTCTTGCATGAAGTGCTTGGCGCGGGCAAGTCTGGAAACAGTTTTCGACAAATTGCTTGTATTTAGCAAATGTGGTGCCTTTGAGTATTTTATCGCCTCCATACCTCGCATCGTTGAATAGAGGATGTCCTTGCGAAAGCATATGAACCCTTATTTGATGAGTTCTGCCGGTTTCTAAAACACACTTTACGCAGGTGACGTATCCAAATCTTTCCAGCACTGTATAATGGGTGACAGCATGTTTCCCAATTTCAGGGTCATCGAATACTGCCATTTGAAGTTTATTGCGAGGATTGCGCGCAATGTTGCCCACAATAGTGCCGGAATCTTCATTAAAATCTCCCCATACTAACGCAACATATTCCCTGCGTGTGGTTTTATTGAAAAATTGAAGTCCAAGATCGGTCTTGGCATCCGGTGTCTTTGCTATAACGAGAAGTCCGCTTGTGTCCTTGTCGATACGATGTACAAGTCCTAAACGGGGATCGCTCACATCATACTCCGGATTATCCCGGAAGTAATAAGCAAGCGCATTGACAAGGGTGCCATGGTAGTTGCCATGTCCTTGATGCACAACGAGACCTGCGGGCTTGTTGACAACAAGCACATCTGCGTCTTCATATACGATGTCGAGAGGAATATCCTCTGCAATTATTTCAAATTCATAGCGAGGACGATCCATCACGATGCTTACTACATCGAGAGGTTTCACCTTGTAACTTGACTTTACGGGTTTGCCGTTTACAATAATGCATCCGGCATCGGCTGCCTGTTGGATTCGATTGCGGGAAGTCTTGGTCATTCTGTCTACAAGAAACTTATCGACCCTGAGAAGTTGCTGCCCTTTATCAGCCTCGAATCGGAAATGTTCGTAAAGTTCTCTTCCGTCTTCAGTTATATATGAAGGTTCATCGACGTTATCCTCTTCTTTAACCTCTTCATCATATTCGGTGATTTGATCGGGTAGGGTAGTGTCGACATTTGATTTGTCAATAATACTCATAAGATTCGGTTTCTGAGGATTGGGACTCTTCTACGGGATAGGTCTCTGAAGAGTTCTGATAATCATCTGAACTGTTCTCCTGCTCGAATGAGAATTGAGGAGAAATGTCATTTTGTAAAGAGTCGCGGATGCTTTCAAGGTTGCCGTCAAATACTTCCATGACAATCTGAGCGTTGACAGGGACTTTCTGCATTTTTTTGACTACTTTTCCGTTGGCGAAAATTTTCGATATGCAATCATTTTCTCCTAAGACTTTCACAACTCGAATGTTCTTAAAACCAAGTTCCTCCAGACGGGCTCTTCCTTGCCTGAAAGAGATAGATTTAAGAGCATCTTCTCGAGGATTATTATCTTCATCAATTATCACTTCCTTTGGATGGACTGCGTTAATATATAGGAAAATTTTCCGTCCGGGCTTCACGACAGAATTGGATTTAGGGAATTGCTCTATGACATATCCCGGCTTTTCGTCTTCCTTATAAAGTGAGTCCCGAATGTCAACTTTAAACCCTTTCGAATGTAGAATTTCGATTGCTTGGGTATAAGACATCTTTTCGACTCCCGGCACTACCGCGCTTTCTCCATGCCGAGTGAATATGGCAAAAGAGAAATATAAGATTCCGAGGCAGGCAAGTGCCACCAAAATGATGATTATTAAGTTTGCAAGCACCGGATGACGGGCTAATAATCCTTCTTTCTTCATAAAAATTGTTCACTTTTGAGAAATCGACTTCAAAGTTAATAATTTTTATTGTAAAAATCATCGTTGATTAGAATTTTTTTATTAACTTTGCATGCTAAATGCGCAAAAAGCGCAATTCATAGATAGCTATAAATGAAAAGAAGTCTTAAGATATCAATATTGTTCTCCATGATGACGCTGTTGCTATCATCATGTGGAGAATATACAAAGGTGCTCAAAAGCACTGATATGCAATATAGGTTTGAATATGCCAAGAAGGCATATGAGCAGCGGAAATATATGCAGGCTATAACTTTGCTTCAAGAACTGCAGATGCCAATGCGGGGTACGGAGAGTGGTGAGGATGCTACTTTCATTCTTGCAATGTCATATTTCGAGAACAAGGATTATATGAACTCCGGTGTATATTTTAAGAATTACTACCAGAGGTATCCGAGAGGCAAATATGCTGAATTGGCAAGATTCTATTGCGGATATGGATACTACCTTGATTCTCCCGAAGCTCAGCTTGATCAAAGTCTGACACTTAAGGCCATTGAGGAACTTGAAGGATTTCTTGATTATTTCCCAAATAGCGACAAGGCAGGCATAGCCAAGAATGCTATATTCGAAATGCAAGATAAGTTGACTTTGAAGCAACTGCAGAATGCGCAGTTATATTATAACTTAGGCAATTTCCTTGGCAATAACTATGAATCATGCATCATAACGGCAAAAAATGCCCTTAAGGATTTTCCTTATTCAAAATATCGCGAAGATTTTGAGATGCTGATTCTTAAGGCGAAATATCAAGAGGCAAAGAACTCTATCGCTGAGAAAAGTGAGGATAGATATAGAGACGTGATAGATGAATATTATTCGTTTATCAACACCTATCCTGAGTCAAAAAATCTGTCGGAAGCTCAATCTATATTCAATATTGCTTCAAAGCACGTCGGAGAATAAGGTTATTTTTTTAGAATATCAATACAATCAAAATACGTAAATCATAATTGCATATTATGGACTACAAGAAGACAAACGCACCTCTTACCACCGTTACACGCGACATGATCGCAATGGCAGAGCAGACCGGAAATGTATATGAGACTGTATGCATAATAGGAAAACGTGCAAATCAGATTGCAGTCGAGATGAAGAAGGAACTTGAAAAGAAACTCGCTGACTTCGCCTCTACCGACAATCTTGAGGAAGTATCTGAGAATCGTGAGCAGATTGAGATCTCTCGATTCTATGAAAAACTTCCCAAACCAACTCTTATTGCCACTCAAGAATATCTTGAGCATAAACTTTATTTCTCAAATCCGCTTAAGGAAAGAGAGAAACTTAATGACTGATGAGACTTCTCCTGTTTAATCCGGAGACTGAATACGCCCTCGCTTCGGGGGCGTCTTTTTATACGCCTCCTATCCGTGTTGAGAAGCTGAGAAAGGAACTCCAACTACTTCCTGAGGCATGGGCTGAAAAAGATGACTATATTCTTGTGGATGATGTTAGTCTGCTTGCGTCTAAATGCAGACTTGTGGATTGGAATATGCTTGAGTCGCTTTTTGAAGAAAAGCCCGAATTAAAAATAGAACCCTGGGGATGGAATCCTGCTCTTATAAGAAGGTTTAAAGACAATGGCGTACCGGAGCATTATCTTCCGGATGATCAGCAAATGACTTTTATCAGGAATCTTGCACACCGAAGAACTACTGTCACTCTCAATACTTTGTGGAATAATTATATAGGTAAAGATTTTAAAGTAGAGGTGCCTGTAGAATTGAAATCGGAAGATGCTTGTATGGGTTTCTATTATGAAAATCCGGGTTGCTGGATGAAAGCACCTTGGAGTTCAAGCGGGAGAGGGGTAATAAATACTTCTGCCGACATGACTGAAGAACTTGTCAGGCAATGGTGTCATGGTATTCTCAGGCGTCAAGGAAGTGTGATGGGAGAAACCGGTGCTGATCGGTTGGCTGACTATGCTACTGAGTGGCAGCTTGATCAAGGGCAGGCGATATATCTTGGTCTGTCGTCTTTTAATACTTCAAACAGGGGGAAATATATCAGTAATCAAAGAAAAAGTCAGAAAGAGATGATTGAGGATTTTGATGCGGTTTCTTTAATACGTCATCAAGAGGTGGTGCATACGCAAAAAAATATTCTTGAGAAAGTATTTGCCGGTTATCAAGGATTGTTGGGTGTGGATATGCTTATAGAAAGGAATGGGAAAATTCGTCCATTTGTAGAAGTGAATCTCCGTCGCACCATGGGGATGCTCTATATAGATTCATAGCCAATTTTAAAGAATTCTCGAGCGTAGTCTTTAGGACGCAGGATCACGTCTTCGTATATCACCAAGTCGATGTCTAATGGAACATCTCCTGCTGCTCTTGCTATGCAATCTCTGCCGTTTGCTATTTCAAACTCCTTGCTTATCTTTTCAATATGCTCAGGCGAAAGGGTGGTTATGCCCTTGACTACGGCGTTCATATATTCTCGATAGCCTCCGTGACAGTCTGGCGTGGCATAAATATGTGAACTTTTAAAATCGTATACTATTGTAGACAACCAATTGATGCCAATCTGTACATTTGAAAGCCTGTCGCCACAGTTGGAGCCTATTGAAAAAACAACCGGTACGGCTTTTTCCGTTGTCATTTCTTTTTCAGAGTGATTAATGTAATTTCCGGATTACTATCAAGTATACGGAATGGCATTCCTACTTCTCCCGCTCCAATATTGACATAAAGAGAGGGGTGGTCTAAACTGCGTTCGAGACCTCCGGTAGTGACGGGATTTCCGAAATCTTCAATTTGTCCTATTCCATCTTCAGTATAGAAGCCTCCCCATGTGGGATATCTAAAAGATGAAGGTGAATATCTTTTGCCGAAGAGATCAATGCTCATCTGCCAGGCATGTGTATGTCCGGAAAGACTTAAGTCAATGTTAGTGTTTTTCCTAATTTGACGCACCCAATGCTCGGGATTGTGAGTAAGAAGAATTTTGAATTTATTATCTTTTACGCTTCTTCCATTTTCTGCCGGATATGCTTTTGAAATGTCTCCGTATTGACCAAATGGTGGCTCTCCCCAATTTTCTACACCGATAATAGCTATGGAATCACTTTTTTGTCCCTTGGTCCTAACTATAAATTCATGGTCATTATTAAGCATTTTCCATCCGGCATCCATTTGATATTTTTTTAGAAGTTCCAGATTTTCTTCCTTGGCTGCTTTTGAGGGCCAATCTACATAATCACCGTAGTCATGATTCCCGAGAATTGAATATACGCCATCTTCTGCTTC
Organism: uncultured Porphyromonadaceae bacterium; assembly: GCA_947176285.1. Lineage (GTDB taxonomy): Bacteria > Bacteroidota > Bacteroidia > Bacteroidales > Muribaculaceae > Lepagella. Next base: position 5,765 of record CAMWQF010000040.1, on the reverse strand, counting down.
GAGACGAGAAAGAATTTTTTCGAATGGGATTATTTCACTTGCTTTCTGGTTAACAAGATCTCCGGTGAACACAATTAGGTCCGGTTTCATATTGTTGATAGTCGTGACCAGTTCGGAGAGGTATGTTGTCTGGTTGCCCCAAGTGCCTAAATGAAGGTCGGATATCTGCACAATACGATATCCATCGAAAACGTCAGGAAGGCGATCAGACTTTACTGTCAAATTGACGTGTTGTGGATGAGTGCGGGTATAAAGAATGCCATGCCAAATCAAAGCAAAACCAATAATTCCGATGATCCCTCCTAAATAGTTGAGCCATATCCATCTTTTTCCTCTAAAAATAAGAGGAATTCTGCCTAATATCGAAAATATGCAGTAGATGATTTTGGGAATGTAGATGCTAAGATAAGATGTGAGCATCCACATTATGGAATATATGCCTCCATCAAGTCCGCGACGGGGGAGAGCCACAGTCACTCCTAAGAAAATCCAAAGAATTAGTGAAGAAATTGCATATATATTACTCCATACCCACCTGTTTCTGGATTTTCCTTGACGGATATCTGTCCAGATATAGAAGTCAGTCAGTATACTGACTACAAATAATGTTATTATGGCTGCTAATGGAAGTCTCATCACTCAAATCCTCCTAATATTGATTTTAATTTGTTTTTAAGGGGGTTGGCATACATGATTAGTATCATTTCCTTCATGAATGACTGCTCTTCATCAGTAATGTTCTCCACATCTATCTTAGTGAGTTGCTTATCGAAATATTCAAGACATTCCTTTTTCTCTTCTTCTGTATATTTATGAGCAAATCGTTCGGAAGAATGAAGTGTGTCGTATGCCACATAGTTGATAGGGAAAATCTCATAACCCCTGTGAATGGCAGAATCAATAAGAGCGCAAACATATTTTGCTGCTCTGTTGGTGTCTTTAAACTCTCCAATTTCATCGATTCTGACATTAATGCGAGGAGTAAGTTGGAAATGTACCTTCCCCTTAAATTGAAGCAGACCAATTTCCATAGAGAATAAATCGTCTCTTTGAGACTTTTTAAAATCAGGATTTCTTCTTCGAAGAAGGAATTCCTTTACTTTCAGATAATCATTAGGATCAAATTCATAACTTATTGATACCGGCATCAGATTGATTTCCTTGATTTTATTCATGAAAGTGCCTTCTCCTCCCATAGATAGCATCTTGACGAGCGATTCCTGAGTGTGGTCGCTTGAATCTTTAGCACGCCCTTCACGCTGGGCGATCCATACAGATTCATGCTTCTCCATTATCGCATAATGGATGTAGGATGATAGTTTTTTTGCTGCTTCAAGACCTTCGCGAAGTCCGGTGTTACGCTTTACGATGAAACTATTGTTGAGACGCACCAGATCAGAAATCCAATCAAAGACGAGAAGGTTGTTGCCGATAGCCACTTCGGAGGTGGGCCATCCTCTGCGCAGGAAAGTGAGATTAAGGAATGAAGCATCCAGCACTATGTCCCGATGGTTGGTGATAAAAGTATAGTTTAGAGCTGGATTGAAATATTTTGTGCCTCCCAATGTGATGCCGGAGGTTGTGGTCTTTCCAAGCATCTCAAGGAATGGGAACATGATTTTATGCTGGAAATCATGTCGGTTGTCTATTCTCTTTAATTCATCAAGAAGAGCAGGGATGTCTTCTTTAGGCATAACATAAGAAACAGCATGCAGAAAACCCGGGTCAACAACGAGTTTGTCCAGAATCTTACGGAATACTGAATCATCATGAGGTGCTATATCGCTGAAATCGAAATCCTTGTTTGTCATCTCAACATTTCTTATATTTTGGGTAGACCGGTAAAAGTCCGCTTATATATCAGTTTTATTTATTCTGCAATGGAGATGTTTTTCTCCTAATATGCAAAATTACAAAAATAATCCTTATAAACAAAATGAAAATATATAGAAATCACTCTTTTTATGACAATAAGGTGCAATTTAATATTGTTTGATGAAAACTATAAGGAATCCTTAGAATTTTGAAGTCCTTCGATAGAGTATGATGCCAATAATGAGATATACGATGTTTGGAATTTGCATCGCTACAGCAGGGGATGTGTATCCATTAATTGCAAATGATGATGTAATAGTGCTGAATAGGATGTAACTGAAACTCAAAGCTAATCCGATTCCTATATTTAATCCCATTCCCCCTTTTACCTTTTTAGATGAAAGTGACATTCCTATAAGGGTAAGGATAAAGGCGGCAGCAGTCTCGGCAAGCCTTTTTTCTTTTTCTATTTCAAAATTTTTGATGTTAGCCACTCCTCTCATCCTTTGCTTCTTGATATAATCCGAAAGTTGAGGTGTGGTGAGTGTCTCCTGGTCATTGGCTGAAATCAAGAAATCTTTAGGCTCAATTGGAATAATGCTGTCTATAGTATTGCCTTTTGTGATGCTTTCGTTCATCCCGTCGAAATTGCGTATCATATAGTCGTTTAGTTTCCAATGATACATCTTTGTGGAATCATATTCTACAGATGAGGCAGTAAGACGCGACACAAGAGCCTTTCCCTTAAACTGATCTAAGGAAAATCGATAACCTCGTTTGGTTGTATTGTCAAATCTTCCAATGTATGCCACTACATCAGGCCTTACCATCAGTTGTATATTAGATCCGTACTCGACTGCTCTGTTTTTCACATATTTGTTAGTGTAGGCAATTCGGTTGACGTTAGTAGGAGGTATTATGTAGTTTGACAAAGCAAATGTTAGGGCGGCTATAATTGCTGCGCCAATCATATAAGGACGCAAGAGACGATGGAATGTGATGCCGCTTGAAAGCATCGCAATGATCTCAGAGTTGTCGGCGAGTTTAGTGGTGAAGAAAATCACCGATATGAACACAAAAAGAGGTGAGAGTTGATTGGCAAAATAGGGGAGGAAGGAGGCAAAGTAATCAAACAGTGTCTCTTTTATTGGGGCTGTTAAGAAGGCATCTAGTTTTTCAGTGACGTCAAACATTGCGATCACAAGCAGAAGCAATGCTGTGGCAAGAAAATAAGTGCCAAGAAATTTTCCGAGGATATATCTGTCGATGATGGGAAGTGGATTACGGAAATGGAAATGCAACTTTTTTCTTTTCTTTTTTGAAGGTTGCAAAGATTCAACAGCCATGTCAGTATTTTCTGATTCTTTAGAAAATGGCATGTCATCAGAGGAGATATCCGAAAGAAGGACATCTTCTTCAATAGAAAGTCTATCTTCTTGAGATAATTTATCCTCTTGCAAATCCTTATTTTCTAGATCCACTGAATTTTAAATATTTGACTGTTTGGTTTGCTCAATAGTTACATTCTTGATGTCACCCTTTGTATCATATCCCTTTTCCAAGTAGGGAAATCACCGGCTATGATATGCTTTCTTGCTTCTTCCACAAGCCACAGGTAGAAACCGAGATTGTGGATGCTGGCAATTTGCATGGCAAGGAGTTCGTTTGCAATGAAGAGATGGCGTACGTATGCTTTAGAATAGACTTCATCTACATATGTGGCACCTCCCGGGTCAAGGGGTGTGAAATCGTCTGCCCATTTCTTATTGCGCATGTTCATTATACCGTTTCGGGTGAACAGCATTCCATTGCGACCATTTCGAGTCGGCATCACGCAATCCATCATGTCAACCCCTCTGTCGATGGCTTCAAGAATATTAGCCGGAGTTCCCACACCCATAAGATAGCGAGGCTTGTCGGAAGGAAGAATGTCGTTGACGATTTCTATCATCTCATACATCTTTTCAGTAGGTTCTCCTACTGCAAGACCGCCAATTGCATTTCCGTCTGCATCTAGGTCGGCTACAAATTTGGCGGATTCTTTACGCAAATCAGGATATACGCATCCTTGAACGATTGGAAAGAATGTCTGCCGATAGCCATATAGTCCTTCCGTCTCGTTATATCTATTCCATCCTCTTTTGAGCCAGCGATGAGTCAGGCCAAGAGATTTTTTTGCATATTCATAGTCGGAATCTCCGGGAGGACACTCGTCAAGAGCCATCATAATGTCGGCTCCGATCACTCTCTGAATGTCAACTACACCTTCCGGAGTGAAAAGATGTTTGCTGCCGTCGATGTGGCTTCTGAAGTGAGCCCCTTCTTCTGTGAGTTTTCGATTGCCTGAAAGCGAGAAAACTTGAAATCCACCTGAGTCGGTGAGAATAGGGAGTTCCCAACCATTAAACTTGTGAAGACCACCGGCTTGGCGTAAAATTTCCAGTCCCGGCCTAAGATAAAGATGGTAGGTGTTGCCAAGGATGATTTGAGCCTTAATATCATCTCTAAGTTCGTGTTGATGAACGGCCTTGACACTTCCTACCGTACCCACCGGCATAAAAATAGGTGTCTTTATTATGCCGTGTGCGGTAGTAATAATGCCTGCCCTGGCTTGAGAGCCGGGGCAGGTATGTTCGAGTGTGAATTCGAGTGATCTCACTTTATGATTTCGTGCTTTTTGAATACCTTCTGTATTGCTTCAAGCGAGCGAGTGACTTGCTCTTTGGTGTGAGTAGCCATCAGCGAATAGCGGATGAGTGTATCCTGTGGTGCCACTGCCGGAGAAACAACCGGATTTACGAATACTCCTTCATCAAGAAGGTCGCGTGTCACTTTGAAAGTCTTGTAGTCGTCACGTATGAAGAGTGGAATAATAGGAGTGGATGTATGTCCAATCTCACATCCCATAGCGCGGAAGTTCTCAAGGGCATAGTTTGTTATGTCCCAAAGGTGTTTCTGCCTTTCCGGCTCATTGAGCATAATGTCCATAGCAGCAAGAGCAGCTGCGGTAGAAGCCGGAGTTATTGAAGCAGTAAAGATGTAGCTTCTTGAGTGGTGGCGCAGGAAATTGGTGATTTCTTTATCTGTAGCGATGAATCCACCGAGAGATGCAAACGACTTTGAGAATGTGCCCATTATTAGGTCTACGTCTTTTGTAAGTCCGAAATGGTTGACAACTCCTCGTCCACCTTCGCCGAACACACCTATACCATGAGCTTCATCCACCATCAAGCTTGCATCATATTTCTTGGCTAAATCTACCATTTCCGGAAGTTTTGCCACATCACCTTCCATAGAGAATACGCTGTCTGTGACAATAAGTTTTATGCTTTCCGGCTTGCATTTCTTAAGCACGTTTTCAAGCGACTCCATGTCGTTGTGCTTGTACTTAAGCGGCTGGGAGAAGGATAGGCGTCTTCCTTCTACGATTGATGCGTGGTCTTGTTCGTCACAAATCACGTAGTCTTCCCTACCGGTGAGTGTGCTTACAACGCCAAGATTAGTGCCGAAACCTGTTGAATATACTATAGCATCGTCTTTGCCAACATAATCAGCAATACGGGCCTCAAGTTCCTTATGGATGTCGAGCGTTCCATTAAGAAATGGGCTTCCTGCCATTCCTGTGCCATATTTCTTGGTGGCTGCTACTGCAGCCTCAATCACTTTCGGGTGATTGGTAAGTCCCATGTAGGAATTGGATCCGAACATCAGTACCTTCTTGCCGTTCATTAGCACTTCTGTGTTTTGCTCGCTTGAGATGGGACGGAAATAAGGATACACACCCGCAGCCTTTGCTTTCTGCGGGGCATCGTATTGCGATAACTTTTCCTGTAGTTTCTTCATATTTTTACATATTATAGCCATACATGGCTCACCCTTACTTGGGATATACTTCTCTTAGGAGTGCAAAATTAGTAAAAATATCTTAATATTTCGTTATTTTTTGTTAT
>CAMWQF010000039.1 GCA_947176285.1 uncultured Porphyromonadaceae bacterium | reverse complement strand
TCTGAGACATATATACATCTTCTCCGAAGGTCAAGTTAGCGATAAAGAGGGATACAGTGAAGCCAATTCCTCCAAGCACTGACACTGCTGCAATCTGAGTCCATGTGCTTCCTTCAGGCATAGGGGCAAATTTCGCTTTTATACAAATCCAACTAAATGTGAATATTCCCAAGAATTTACCAAGCACTAATCCTGCAATAATCGCAATAGATACTCCGGAGAAAATATCAGCCACATTTACATCACCCAACCAGATGCCTGCATTGGCAAAAGCAAATAGAGGAACGATGATGAAGTTAACTATCGGATGCAGTGAATCCTCCAAGTCTTGAAGCGGAGAAATCACCTTGTCAGATGCTGATTCTATCTCTTTAAGCCAGTTGGTCTGTTCCTTTGTAAGAATACCTCTACTTTCCAACTTATCCTCATCTTCCTGAGAGAAATTTCCAATAGTCTTTCTAATCGTCTTAATATATTTCTTTGGAGCATAAACCGGCTTAGCGGGCACACAGAAAGCAACCAGAACACCGGCAATAGTGGGATGTATACCGGATTGAAGGAATAGGAACCAAACAAATATGCCGATCGTAACATAGAATGTCTTGAAATGGACACCATATATTCCTCCTATAATAAGCAATGCAAGCAATCCGGCTGCCCAAAGGAGAGACACGTAGTCAATATGTCCGGAATAGAAGATTGCAATCACCAAAATACCACCTATATCATCAACTACAGCCAAAGTGGTGAGGAAAATCTTCAAACCAATTGGAACACGCTTTCCGAGCATCGCAAGCACACCGAGAGAAAAAGCAATGTCAGTAGCCATTGGAATAGCTGCTCCCTGAATATAGTCAGAGCCATGTCCCAATAAGAAGAAAATGGCTACCGGGACAATCATTCCACCTATAGCAGCAACTATCGGAAGCAGAGCCTGCCGGAAAGATGACAGTTCTCCTTCCAAGACTTCTCTCTTTATTTCAAGACCGACTGAAAAGAAGAATACAGCCATGAGTCCATCGTTGATGAAGTCCATGATTGACATTGCATGTCCATGGTGGCTGAAAAGATTGAATGAACCTACACGCAAAGCAATGGTGTGAGTCCATAAACTGTTGTAGAAGTCATGAAGAAACGGAAGGTTCACCACCAAAAGAGCGAGGGCGGTAGCCACCATCAGCACAGTGCCACCGTTAGTGTGGTTTTTAATAGTCTTCCTTGCGATAAAGAATGCGTTAGCCATAGTCTAAGTGTTAAAAGATTTAAAATAGAAACAAACGACAGCCGAAAATGGTTGAATTTAACATTAAAACATGGTTTTCTTAAAGATTTTATGGTATAAATTAAATAATTTTTATTAATTTTGCACTCAAATCCAAATTGTGTGCATTAAGGCAGAGGCTTTGGCATTTATGATTTTGGACTGAGGTTGGAAATCCGGGGACAAAAATATGATTAATTATTTATAAACATAATATTATATAATTATGAGTTTAAATATCATTGTGCTTGCAAAGCAAGTGCCTGATACGAGAAACGTCGGCAAAGATGCGATGAAAGAGGACGGCACAGTAAACCGTGCAGCTCTTCCAGCCATCTTCAACCCGGAAGATCTCAATGCACTTGAGCAGGCTCTACGCCTCAAGGATATGTATCCCGGCTCAAAAGTTACAATTCTGACAATGGGTCCGGCTCGAGCAGCCGAAATCATCCGCGAAGGCCTTTACCGAGGTGCCGACGATGGGGTAGTGCTCTCTGACAGGGCATTTGCCGGCAGTGACACACTCGCTACATCTTACGCATTGAGCGCAGCCATCAAGAAACTTGGTAACTATGACATCATCATCGGCGGACGTCAGGCTATTGACGGCGACACAGCTCAGGTGGGACCCCAGGTTGCTGAAAAATTAGGACTTCCGACTGTGACATATGCAGAAGAAATTGTTGATGCCGACAATGGCAAAGTGACAGTGAAGCGCCGTATTGAATCAGGTGTAGAGACTGTAAAAGCACCTCTTCCACTCGTAGTGACAGTCAATGGCAGTGCTGCCCCATGTCGTCCAAGAAATGCAAAATGCCTTCAGAAATACAAATATGCTGCAGTTCCCTCCGAGGTGGCAACTGATGACAAGAAAAAAGAACTCATCGAAAAGCGTCCTTACCTAAATATAGGGGAATGGAATGCCGCTTACGTAGATGCTGACCTTGCTCAATGCGGTCTTGCAGGTAGCCCAACAAAGGTGAAGAGCATTGAGAATGTTGTGTTCACTGCTAAAGAAGCACGCAAGATAGAAAATACTGATGAAGCAGTAGAAGACCTCATCAAAGAATTAATTGCTAACCATACAATCGGCTAATTTATATTATTATGGCAGACAAGAACAATCTTATCGTATATCTCGAATACGAAGACGGCAAAGTCGCTGATGTGAGCCTTGAGCTCCTCACAAAAGGTCGCCAGTTGGCTGATAAACTGGGCATTAAGCTCGAGGCAGTAGTGGCTGGAGACAATCTTAAGGATATCGAAAAGCAAGTGATGCCTTATGGAGTTGATACTCTTTATAAAGTGCAAGACAAGCGCCTCTATCCATATACTTCACTTCCTCACAGTTCAATCCTCATCAACCTCTTTAAGGAAATCGAACCACGCATCGCATTCATGGGTGCTACTTCTATAGGCAGAGATCTTGGTCCACGCGTATCAAGCGCGCTCCATAGCGGTTTGACAGCAGACTGTACTTCACTTGAAATTGGAGACTATACCGATGCCAAGACCGGTAAGGAATATAAGGATCTTCTCTATCAGATACGTCCTGCTTTTGGAGGCAATATCGTAGCAACAATCGTGAATCCTGATTGCCGTCCGCAGATGGCAACAGTGCGCGAGGGTGTTATGAAGAAAGAGATTTACAATTCCAATTATAAAGGAGAGGTTGTTGATCTTGACGTTAATAAATACACAGACAATACAGACTTCGTGGTAGATATCATCGACCGTCATGTAGAAAAGTCAAAAGTCAACCTCAAGGGAAGTCCTATCATCGTAGCCGGAGGCTATGGAGTAGGATCTAAGGAAAATTTCGACCTTCTCCAGCAACTTGCAGACGTGCTAGGAGCAGAAGTTGGAGCCAGCCGTGCAGCTGTAGATGCCGGATGGGTTGACCATGACCGTCAGATCGGTCAGACGGGAGTTACAGTTCGCCCGAAACTCTATATTGCATGTGGCATTTCAGGACAAATCCAGCATATTGCCGGCATGCAGGATTCAAGCCTCATCATCTCCATCAACTCAGACCCGGATGCTCCTATCAATACCATAGCAGACATCGTAATCACAGGCAAGATGGAAGATGTAGTGCCAAAGTTAATCAAGTATTATAAAAAGAATTCTAAATAAGCCATGGCTAATTTTTATACAGACAATCCGAATCTCAAATCCCATCTTCAGCATCCATTGATGAAGAAGATAGTGGAACTTAAGGAAAGAAACTTCGCAGATGCGGAGAAATATGACTATGCACCCCTCGATTTTGAGGATGCCATGGACTCTTATGATAAAGTGCTTGAAGTAGTAGGCGAAATCTGCGGTGACGTGATTGCAGAAAACGCTGAGGATGTTGACCACACAGGCCCACGCGTAGAAAACAATCGCGTGATCTATGCAGAAGGCACTAAGAAGAATCTTGAAGCATGCCGCAAGGCAGGCTTGATGGGCATGTCGATGCCACGTCGTCTTGGCGGATTGAATTTCCCAATCACTCCCTATATCATGGCAGCCGACATCGTAAGCCGTGCAGATGCAGGATTTGAAAATCTCTGGGGTCTTCAGGACTGCGCCGAGACTATCTATGAGTTTGCAGATGAAGATCAGAAAGAACGCTACATCAAGCGTGTGTGTGAAGGAGAGACCATGAGTATGGACCTCACCGAACCGGATGCAGGTTCTGACCTTCAGAGTGTGATGCTTAAGGCTACTCAGAAAGAAGACGGAAGTTGGGTGCTCAATGGAGTGAAGCGTTTCATTACTAACGGAGACTCAGATATTCATCTCGTGCTTGCTCGTTCAGAAGAAGGCACAAAAGATGGCCGTGGCCTCTCGATGTTCATCTATGACAAGCGCAACGGTGGAGTAAACGTGCGCCGAATCGAGAACAAGATGGGTATCAAGGGAAGCCCTACATGCGAATTAGTATATAAGGATGCTCCGGCAGAACTTTGCGGTAGCCGCAAACTTGGTCTTATCAAGTATGTGATGGCTCTTATGAATGGAGCACGTCTTGGAATTGCCGCTCAGAGCGTTGGTATTTCAGAAGCAGCCTATAGAGAGGCTCTTGATTATGCAAAAGACCGTAAGCAGTTTGGCAAGGCAATTATAGAATTCCCGGCAGTTGCAGAAATTCTAAGTGTAATGAAGGCAAAACTTGATGCCAGCCGCGCTCTTCTATATGCTTGCGCCCGCTTTGTGGATATCTACAAGATATATGACGACATCGCTAAAGAGCGTCCTCTAACAAAAGAAGAGAAACTCGAAGCAAAGGCATACAGCAAATTGGCAGACGCATTCACTCCGCTTGCTAAGGGTATGGGTTCTGAATTCTGCAACCAGAACACTTATGACTGTATCCAGATTCATGGTGGTAGCGGCTTCATGAAAGACTATCGATGCGAACGTCTGTATCGCGATGCACGCATCACAAGCATCTACGAGGGCACAACTCAACTTCAGGTAGTGGCAGCAATACGCCACGTCACCACCGGCACATATCTCAACTTCATCAAAGAGGCTCTGAATGCAGAAGTGTCAGAAAAGCATGCAGGAGCAAAGAAACTTCTTGATGAGATGGCAGAGCAATATGAAGCAGCAGTTGCAAATGTACTTGAAGTTAAGGATCAGGCTTACACAGACTTTATGGCTCGTCGTCTTGTAGAAATGGCAGGACACACAGTAATGGGATGCCTGCTTCTTGAAGAAGCGGAACGCAATGAAGCATTCGATAAGTCGCTCGAAGTATATGTGAAGTATGGTCAGGCTGAATGCACCAAGCATGCAGACTTCATCTCCAACTTCAAGCTAGAAGAACTTGCAGCATATACTTATTGATACATAAGTAGATTATAATATAAACGGCAACAATCTTTTTAGACTGTTGCCGTTTTTTTATAAATAATTTTGCTTTTTCAACTTTTTTATATAATTTTGCATTCGGAAATCCGCATGGACTTTCTTTTCATCTATGGAAATCACAATAAATACAGGTAACGAAATCCGGACCGTTTCCGGATATAACTTAATATTATAAAAGATGTCTGATTTAAGGTTCAAAAGCGTAGAGGAAGCCTCTTCCCGCAAGCCGGTGGAGGTGAAACTTCCCGATGAAAGCGTAGAAAAATACTATGCTAAGCAGGTCTTCAACCGCCAAAAAATGTTTGAATACCTTCCGCAATCAACCTACCAAGCACTCGTAGATGCTATCGACAACAAGAAGCCATTGAGTCTGTCGCTTGCAGACAGTGTGGCAGAGGGTATGAAGAGATGGGCAATCGACAACGGCGCCCGCCACTATACCCACTGGTTTCATCCACTAACAGGAGGAACTGCCGAAAAGCACGACTCGTTTATCGACCACAATGGCGAAGGAGGTGTAGTATCGGAATTTACCGGCAAACTTCTCGTACAGCAAGAACCTGACGCATCATCATTCCCAAACGGAGGCATCCGCAATACTTTCGAAGCTCGCGGTTACTCTGCTTGGGATATTTCTTCTCCGGCATTTATAATCGGTGACACATTGTGCATACCAACAGTATTTATATCTTATACCGGAGAGAGCCTTGACTACAAGACTCCATTGCTGAAGGCACTTAACTCAGTCGATAAGGCTGCTACACGTGTTGCCCGCTATTTTGATAAGAATGTGGGTCATGTGAAGTCATATCTTGGATGGGAACAGGAATATTTCCTTGTAGATGAAGCACTTTATGCCGCTCGTCCTGATCTTGTGATGACCGGACGCACGCTCATGGGCCATGAGTCTGCCAAGAACCAGCAGTTGGAAGACCATTATTTTGGATCGATTCCAATGCGTGTGGCTGCTTTCATGCTTGATCTCGAAACAGAATGCCACAAACTCGGAATCCCGGCAAAGACCCGCCATAATGAGGTGGCTCCTAACCAGTTTGAACTTGCCCCAATATTTGAAGAGGCAAATCTTGCCAATGACCATAACCAACTTCTTATGAGTCTTATGACAGAAGTGGCACGCAAGCATAATTTCCGCGTACTTCTTCATGAGAAGCCGTTTGCAGGCATCAATGGTTCCGGCAAGCACAATAACTGGAGTCTTGGGACAGATACCGGTGTTCTCCTGTTTGCACCGGGCAAGACACCGGAGCAGAATCTCCAATTTATAACCTTTGTAGCCAACGTTATGGCTGCTGTGCACAAACACAATGCCCTTATGAAGGCATCAATCATGACAGCAACCAACGCTCACCGTCTTGGTGCTAACGAGGCTCCACCGGCTATCATTTCAATGTTCCTAGGAAGCCAACTTAGCCAAATTCTTGACTCTATTGAGGCTACTGAAGATGATACGGTCATCAATCTCAATGGTAAGGGAAAAGTGAATCTTGACATTGCTCAGATCCCTGAATTGATGATTGATAATACGGACCGTAACCGTACAAGTCCGTTTGCTTTCACCGGTAATAGATTTGAATATCGTGCAGTAGGAAGTTCAGCAAACTGTGCTTCGGCACTCATTGCATTGAATGCTGCTGTAGCAGATCAATTGAATGAGTTTGCTGATAAAGTAGATGCACGAGTAGCAGCAGGTGAACAACTCAATCAGGCCATTTTCAAAGAGATGCGTCAACTTGTAATTAACTCAAAAGCGATCCATTTCGATGGCAATGGCTATAGCGACGAGTGGAAAAAAGAGGCTGCTGAAAGAGGACTGGATGTAGAGTCAAGCGCTCCGCTTATGTATGATGCATACACACGTCCTGAATCACTTGAAATGTTCAAGCGCACAGGAGTCTTGACACCGAAAGAAGTTGAAGCAAGAAATGAGGTGAAATGGGAGATGTATAGCAAAAAGGTTCAGATTGAGAGCCGCGTGCTTGGAGACCTTGCTATAAATCACATCATACCTGCCGCTACACGCTATCAAAGCCTTCTCCTTGACAATGTATACAAAATCAAGGAACTGTTTAAAGGCGACAAAATGGAAAAGATCGCAGGAAACGACCTTGAGGCTATCGAACAGATGGCAGACTATATCGCTGCAATACGCAAAGGCGTAGATGATATGGTAGAGAAGCGTCACAAAGCCAACCGTATGCCTGATGAACGCAGCAAAGCCATAGCATACCATGATGAAATAGTTCCAGCTATGGAAGATATCAGAAAGAATATTGATGCCCTCGAATTGATGGTGGACAATGAAATCTGGCCTCTTCCTAAATACCGTGAACTCCTCTTCATCCGCTGATATCTCAATGTAATATTTTGTTCCCCCGTCTCATTTTTTGAGGCGGGGGATTAGTTTTAGAATGATTCATGAAGAAGAATCTAATTTCCCATATTAAGACGGTGTCGGAAGTTGGAGTTACGGAAAGTAGGAGCTGAGTTCTCCACTGCGTAACGAAGAGCCTCTTCCTCGCCAACAAGTACGCAAAGGCGACTAGCACGGCTGATTCCGGTGTATAAGAGATTGCGGTAAAGCATCGGTTTGTGTGTCATAGTGACCGGAAAGACTATGTTTTGTACTTCACAACCTTGCAGTTTATGGACAGTGGTAGCATAGGCTAGGGTTAGTTCACTCAGTTCGGTTCGATGATATCTGCTTCTGTTACCGTCGGAATATTCTACCATAAGGGTCTGTTCCTCTGTATTTATCTCTACGATTCGTCCCGTCTCTCCATTGTATACACCACGGTCTTTGGCGTTGGATGTTTGCATCACAGGATCTCCGAGACGGAATACTGATTCTCCTCTGCGAAGTGAAATAGCATCGGGATTTAGTCTTTGTTGAAGATCAACATTTAGTTGCTTCGCACCTAATGGTCCTATCTGCTGTGGAGTGACAACAAGAATATCCTTTGAAGACACACCCTTATCGCAGGGGAGTTCTTCTGCTACAAGAGAAAGGATGCGGTCGTGGATACGTCGTGTAGTAGATTCCGGAATAATGATGAAGTCGCTTTCAGGATGTGACTCCGGCATATCACCGGAATTGATGGTTCTGGCACTCTCAGCAATCATGCTTCCTTCCTCTTGCCGGAAGTTTTCCTCTAAACGGGCAACCGGAATAGCAGGAGATTTAATCATATCGCGCATTACATCTCCTGCTCCTATAGCGGGAAGTTGATCGACATCTCCAACAAGTATAACTTGTGTTCCCGGTCCGACTGCGTCCAACAGATGATTAAATAGAACTTGCTCCATCATTGATCCTTCATCGATGATAAGCACATCAGTCTCCAACTGCTTTTTATGATATCCTTCTCCTTGACGGTATCCAAGGAGCCGATGAATGGTTGAGGCTTCCCGACATGTCAGTGATGTCATTCGTTTTGCAGCTCTACCGGTTGGAGCGCATAAGAGAACATGTTTGCCTTCTTTTTCCAGCACATCGATCACAGCCCGCAATACGGTAGTTTTTCCGGATCCGGGACCTCCTGTGAGTACAGAGACAGGAGAGGAGAGCAGAAGTTTGATGGCTTCAATCTGCATTGGAGAATATGTGAGACCATTACCGTCAGTGGTCGGGATATCAGACACATTGATTTTCTCCGGAACTGATTTTGCGAGTGCAAGCAGTTTTTCTGCTCCATCCTTTTCAGCATTGTAGAATACCGGAAGATAAAGAACACCCTTGCTTCGCACAATACGCCCATCATCTATAGTGGCGTCTATCTGTTTGGCGATTTCGTCTTGAGATACACCTGTCATTGAGGAAGCATACTCTAGTGTCTCCGGAACTGTTGCGAAGAGATGTCCGTCATCTGCAAAATATTTTACAGCGCCCACGATGGCAGCCTGTAAGCGATGAGGATCATCTGGAGCGATACCGAGTTTTTTTCCGATCTTGTCGGCTGTATGGAAGTGTAGTTGCCATACGTCCTCTACCATATAGTAAGGGTCTTTGAGGATAACGGTTTCCGTGCGTTTCCTGTATTTTCCCAGTATGCGGTCGATATACATTTCGCTGATTCCGCACGAAAAGAGGAAGGATAGGAGAGGGATAGGATATTTTACCGCTTTCAGGCTTTCAGATGCTTTTATGGCTCGTGCTTCTCCTAAACCTTTTATTTCGCTGCATTTTTCAGGATCATCTTTGATTATGCGAAGGGTATCGGTTCCAAATGCCTCGACGAGCCGATGGGCGTAGGAAGGTCCTATGCCTTCCACGAAGTCGGAGGCGAGGAATCGTTCTATCCCTTCAGGTGTGGTTTTTTCAGATAGTATTTCTTGTGTGTCTTTCATAGAACTAAAACGACTTAAGGATTGCGAGAGTTTGAGAAATTCTGAAAAAATTATGCTCCGTAAACATAATGTTTGCGAAGCATAGTAATACTTTATGTGGAGAGAGCTGATAATTACGATTTTGAGATTATTCTTTCAGTGCCTTTTGGAGATGTGGGTTATCGATAGATAGGGTTGTTAGACCTGTTTCAATCACATTACTGTCTTTGTCGATAAGGATTCCGAATGGAATCTGGTTGATATTAAAGAGTTGGCTTAGTCGTTTCCATGCTTCATTAGAGATAAATATGTGCTCACCCTGTATGCCTTCACTTCTTAGCCATGTCTTGCAACTCTCTACTCCATCCTCAGTATTGGCAATATAGAGGACTCGGAAAGGCTTGTCTGTAAGAGATTCAATAAGTGGCTTTTGCTGTATCATGCCGGCACGGCAAGGAGCGCACGACATACCCCAGAAGTCAAGATACAGCACATTCCCCTTATATGGAGATATGATCTTGCTGAGGATATCTTCTGCATCGTATCCTTCAATTATTCGTAAATGGTTGTCTTCTGTATTCAATAAGTTTGCCGTTATGGCGGCATTCTTTATATAATCATTATACTCCTTCATTAAAATTGAGTTCATCTTCTCTGATGAATTGTTCTTGATAATATAAGGGAGCATTCGACTATAAAATTCGAGTAATGCGTCAGCCGGACCAATCATAGTATATAGGTTGTCGATAAAGGATTTGGTCTTAACGAATTGCGCTGCAAAACAATTCCCAACTCCGATTGAATCCAGAAATTGTGATGAATTATCGAAGGGTAGAGAGAGATCTGAGACGCCATGAAAAGATTCTCCGTCAGATGATACAATCATGCCCATCGTCGCGTGTTTAGATCGCTTAAAAAGTGCGTTGTCTTCCCATCGTTTAAGGAGAATCCCGCTGAGGCAAAGAACTAATGGATTGTCAAACAGAAGTTCTTTATGTCTGATTTTAGGAATCATTATTGTCATAATATCGTATTTCGGTCCGGACTCATACGTAAGCGATCCATCTTCGCGTCTCTTTATGTTAGATCCAAAAAATTTTAGTTGCATTTCAAATTCCTCCATCAGAAGTTCAATTTGTCCTGCGGCATATGCGCTCAATACATCCTTTGCATAACTGCTTATAGGAAGATTTCCTAGTAAAATCGGTAAGTCTTCTACAATTGAATCAAGGAGTATGCATAGTTTATGAGTAATTTTATATGTGTCGGATTCAATTGAATACGAATCTGAAAACATATCGTTTTCATATTTCCGGAAATATAAAGTATCAAATCCGTATCTCTTATTGATAAGACTATCAGCAAGCAGACTTATGACTGAACTTTCTGTGGGGTTGCCATCAAAACCAAAATAATCCGGAACTATTCCCTTATTCTTATCCAAATGGGATGCTAAGCAGGTTGAAACAGAAATAGTGTCTCCCGGAATAAGAAACATATAATTATGCTTCTTCCCATCAGGAATGATAAATGAGTTCTGATGCGGTTCTCCGAAATCCAAGGAATCGAATTGAGGATAACGTACGTTAACATCCATTTCAAAACTTCCGTCCGAAGCAATTATGGCGGTATTTGGATACTGCCTACCTGTAAAATCGTCATAGGTGATCATAGATACCGTAGAAAATCCGCACCGGGGAGTATAGTCGTTGATTTTTCCTTTTACATGTGTTTTTCCGTTGGGATTATAAAACGATAGATCTTTATATTTTGTCGGATCAAGACCGGTCCATGGATCCTTGGCTTTTTGATTATCTCCTATTATATCGGCTACAGTCAATAATTTAGGACGAATGCGAGTTTCAGGTTCGTCAAGATGTATGCCGATAACATTGTTTGGTGTATCTTCAGGATCAATTTCAACAAGATTTACCACTTTTACAGATTCGGGGACTTTCTCGAAGAGGAGAACTCCTTCGTGTGTTCCGGATTCGGTAATCCATATCTCTTTGTCAAGTTCGATATTTTCAGTTCCGATAAGTTTGTATTGAAGAGTTGTATCTCCATCAGCAATGAGTCGACCGGTAGAACTGAATTTGACCCAATTCCCGGGAATATTTTGTAACCGTAATCCGACGCGAGTAGCGGAGTCTGTCAATTCCACTTCAGTCACTCTTACCCAAATTGGTTGCAGATCAATCTTTGGAAGAAGAGCATATGAGTTGAAGGAGATTGCCAAGCAGGATACGAAAAGCGATATGATCTTAAATCTTTTCATGGTTGATGAGTTATAGTAATTCATTCTAGAGAATCATTTGTTTGCTTCTCTTATGTCATCTAATACATCACCTTCAAGTTCAATGCCATATTCCTTAAGTTCTCTCTTCATACCATAGAAGTTGAAATTGGAATCGAGCACTTTTCCGTCGCGTCCTATAAGCACGTAGCGGGGTATGCCGCTGAAAGCGAAGAGGTCGCGGAGCAGGTGGAAATCTGATTCGGAAATCCTATAAGATGTCTCTCCATTAAGATATTTCATTATGAAATCTTCATACATGCTCTGTGGTGTTGTGTCATCAGATATGAAAAGCATTTTGAAGTCAGGATGATTTTGGTTTTTTTCTCTCGCCTTCACTGTGGTTTTTATGGCGTGGCAACAGGGTCCGCAATATAAGCCCCAAAAGTCAATCAGAAGCATCTTTCCGGAATATGGCGCGATCAATTCTTTAATTACCCTACCTTTCTCATTGTCAGGAATTTCAAATGACTTTCTGGCATAAGATCTACGATAGAAATTGTCAAGGGACTCAAAAATCGCCGGATTTGATATTTCTCCGTCAGTCTTCACTTCTTCCAATACAGCATATAGCACGTTCTGGTCTGGATAAAAATCAGCCCTGAGCGAATACTTCGACCTTAATGATTCGCTTAATGCCACTTGCCAGAACAATGGCAGCGAATCTACTCCTAAATATGTTTTTATCAATTTACTAAAATTACGGACATTTCGGGGCGCATCACTCAGTAATGTTCTTGGTCCTGTCAACTGCTGCATTAAAAACTCGTTGTACTGTTCGGAAAGTTCGTTTCTTTCCGCAGCATTTCGTATAGATTTGAATATGGCAGACATCTCATCAAAAGTGCATGATTTGCAGCCTCCATCGCCGATCCATTCATTAATTTCCTCCTCCTCAGGAGTAAGTGTGGCTCCAAGTGATTTCAGATAACGAAAGGCATTTGATCCGAAATCTTCTAAATGATATTCTTCCTGATTCAATAGTTTGGAAAGAACACTATGGGTAATCATGTTAGGAATACCACCGAACTGCCTTGAAGCAAGAATCCATTTATCATCATCAGCAAGAAATTTTTTGACATTATCGAAATACGTCAAATCAAGAGGTTCATTGAGTGAGGGAGCAAGCGAATCAATTCGCTTAATGCTCTCTCTGGTATCTGCATATCCGAATATATTATATAGATATTCGCTCTTAACATTAGCCTTGAGAATTTTCTGCGTAGTCGGATCAAGATTTTTCCCTTCGCAATATTGATCCACTTTATGCATCTGATTTTCATAACTTTCAGCCATTTCCTTAATGGCTTCGGAAGGAGTCAGATCATGTGCCATTTGATAGATGCGATATGATTCGTCCTCCGGATATTCCATCAGTTCTTGGTTGATTCTGCTCAGATCCTCGCCGAAGTGGAATGGACTTTGCGATGCTTGTTCCTCCTTACGCTTTTTGTCATAAAATTCAGAGAAATCCTTCCAGTTGAATGATACTTCAAGCGTATGCTCAGGTTTTAAGAATAAGTCAAAGGATCTTTTGTCCCCCACAAATCTTGCAAATCCCGGCGTAGTAAGCGGAAGCCAAGTTATGAAACTGCCATCGTCGAGGATTTGAACACTTATTGGTTCCATTGTTCCAATAAGATTGTCTTGTATATATACTAGAAAGTTCTTAGGATCCGACTCAGGATTATAATCTTCTATCTTTCCCCGCACTTCGGCATATCCGGATGTGAAGAATTCGGAGGACATATCGTTTTTTTTATCTTGTGCTAACGAATTAGCATTAACAATATCATTAGATTTAGGTTCCGTATAGGCTGCATATGATATGCCACTGAGCAATAGCAGACTAACAACTGAAATAATATGTTTTTTCATGATCAATAAATATAGGGTTTATATTGGAATATGGAAAGACTTAATGAAGTTGTTTAAACTTGTTGACGAATTCTAAAAATCACCAAGAAGAGTTAAACTCAATATTCTTTATATTAATATAGACGCAGGAACTATCAAAAATATTCAACTTAATGTAAAAACATATAAAAAAAAATGTTCTTTTTATGATTAATTAACAAAAAATAAGCAGGCCATTTGTAAATAGCCTGCTTCTTGAATGTATAAATA
>CAMWQF010000038.1 GCA_947176285.1 uncultured Porphyromonadaceae bacterium | reverse complement strand
AATCGAATGTCAAGGGCCTAACATACGCCTTAGAAACCTCTAAAATCGTTTAAATACAATATTTTATATATAATATTTAAACAGGCAAGAAAAATCTTAAAATAAGCGAATCTAGAAGAATAATTGCCTTTTAAAGGCAATTATTTATAAGTATGCAAATATACACTAATTATATACAGTATATAATAGATTTTTGTTATAGGCATTTTACCATAATCCGTATTATGTTAAATAGCGTGTAATCGAATATATCATCTTGCCATCTTCTTATTTTGAAAAAACTACACACAAGGAATATAATATTTTGGCTTGAGTGTGTTATAAAGTTATGGAAGTATCAGAAAAAATGATGGAGTTTGTATCAGAGCACGCAAATGCTGACGTAAACGCGTTGCGTCTAAAATACAGCGGGAAGAAAGAATCTCAACTTGGTTTTAATTTGGAGTTTGCTCTTCTGCAAATTGAAGCAAGAAAGAAAGCCAGTAAAAAGCTTCCTGAATTCTTATCTCATGCCAATTTTATTTTCCCCACTCTCCTATCTGCTGAGCAAGCTTCCAATGAAGTGGTTGCAAAGTTTCACGCATCATTAGTGGAATATTCCAACTCTCTTTTAGACCTTACAGCAGGACTTGGTATCGATGACATGTCGTTTGCCGAAATAGGAGTTCATGTTACTGCCTGCGAGATTGATACTCAAAAATGCAATGCCTTGAGTCATAATGCAAAAATTATTGGAGTTGCTGACAGAATAAGAATAATCAATAGCGACTCAATTGACTTTATCAAAAATGTTAGCAATAAATATGATGTAGTATACGCTGATCCTGCTCGAAGAAACAGTTATGGAAAAAAATTGCATGCTCTGTCTGATTGCCAACCTGACATTCTTGCTTCAATGTCAGAAATACTTTCGATTGCTCCTCGTTTGCTTGTAAAGAGTTCTCCCCTCTTGGATTTGACTCAGATTTGCAATACTGTCAAGGATTTGAATCATATATACATTGTATGTTTCAAAGGTGAATGCAAGGAAGTCCTTATTGATATAAATAAAGATTTAAAGTTTGATGGAGTGACAGTGATAGATCTGGACCATAATGGTGAGATTTCTCGCTTTTTTACTGAATTTAATACTTCTAACAATCATTTATCTGTAACTTTATGTGATCGCATAAAACCGTCAGAATATCTTTATCTATACGAGCCAAATGCTGGCGTAATGAAGACTGGAGCGTGGTCTTCATTAACTTCCAAGTATCCGGCATTATCGAAAGCAGATCCCAATACTCACATTTTCCTCTCAGACGTGTTTTATGGCGATTTTCCGGGAAGAATAATGCAAATCATCTCCGAACCGGATAAAAAAGAGTTAAAATCGTTGAAAGGTGAAAAAATTAACATTATATCTAGAAATCATCCGCTCTCTGCTCCACAAGTGTCGAAAAAATACTCTTTGACATCAGGAGGCGAACGCTACCTATACGCGTTCAGATATAGAAAAAATCCTACGTTCATCATCTCAGAATCATTAAAATGAGGAACGTAAATTAAAATATAATAAAGAATGCACTAGATCATATCAACTATGATTGAATCGGATATCAAAACAGAAGATTCTTTAAGTGATATGGTATTTTCGTCGAAAGCAATAAGACCTCTATCCAGCAAAGGCTTGCAATTCCGGATTAGTGAATCGCAGGAATTGTTCCCAAATCTTTTATGGAAATCATCAAGAGATATTCCCTCACGAGTACGCATTCTTGTCATTATATACTCTTCTATCAGTTCTTCGTCAGACAGATTTTCAGATTCGTAAAAAGAATCCTCATATTTCTTTTCAATGTAGGATTGATTCCAATAGTCGATATAGCCTCTGATATCGGCTCTGTTGGCTTTTCTCGTTCTTTTGCCGTCATAACTATGGGCTGACGGTCCTAAGCCAAGATATGGCTGCTGATGCCAATAAGACGAGTTATGTATGCTTCTATAGCCTGGCAAAGCAAAATTGCTTATCTCGTAATGATCATAACCAGCCTTATTCAACTCTTCTATGAGCCTGAGAAACATCTTTTCTGAGACGCTTTCCGGTGCTTCTTCCAATCTTCCGATATCACGCAACGCTGTTAATGCCGTCCCTTCTTCGTACATAAGTGAATATGCGGAAATATGTTCCGGTATCATTTCGATGGCGGCAATTAGGTCCATGGTCCACATATCTAAAGATTGTCCGGGAAGTCCGAACATAAGGTCGATTGAAATATTGGAGAAATATCGTCGTGCAAGTTCATACGCTTTTTTTGCAGTTGCTGAATCATGACGACGACCTAAAACCTTGAGAACTTTATCATCAAAACTCTGAATACCTATACTAAGACGATTTACGCCCTTGTGTTTCCATATCTCAAGTTTACTTTCTTCTACATCATCCGGGTTAACTTCTATAGTGAACTCCTCGAGATCATTGGCATAAGGCTTAATGAAATCACAAAGTCGCGAAAATTCATCTATAGGCATAAGCGAAGGCGTGCCCCCTCCGATGTATATAGTACGGATTGGGCACGCCAGTTCATTTATTCTTTCTTTAAATTCGGAGCAGATAGCATTTACGTATCCATGCCAATCGGCAATCCGATCTCCTGCACTGAAGAAGTCGCAGTAGATACATTTTTTGCGGCAATAAGCAATGTGGATATAGAGTCCTCCCCTTTCGGATTTAATCTCTATACAATCCGTGTCTTCAGCTCCTCCTTGCATGAATGTATTAAAGAGCAAGAAGTTCGATTATTTTGTCGCGAGCTGCTGAGAGTCCTTCTACATCCTTGCCACCGGCTTGGGCGAAGAAAGGCTGACCGCCACCGCCTCCTTTTATGAGTTTCGCTGCTTCACGCACGATCTGACCTGCATTTGCGCCATTTTTGACCATATCGTCAGACAACATAACAGTCAGAAGCGGTTTTTTATCCGGTGACATTGTAGCTCCAACAAACACCGTATGTTCAGGACTCTTCTTCCTAATAGTAAAGGCTACATTCTTCACAACATCTGGGACATTTACGCCAACCAACTCTACGACTTTGACTCCATTTGTATCCTTAGCCTTATTTAAGAGCTCTGTAGCCAAATTATCGATACGTTCCGCCATTGCTTCCTCCATCTGCTTGCGAAGTTCACCATTTTCTTTAAGTGCCTTTTCTACTGCTGCACGAATATTTCCATTAGTGCCAAGCAGATTTGAGAGACCAACCACAAGATCCTGGAAATCATCGATGATATTTTCTACTCCGGCACCGCTTACAGCCTCGATACGTCGTATACCCGCTGCAATGCTGCTTTCAGATACTATACGCACCATGCCTATATTTCCGGTGTTGGCAACGTGAGTGCCACCGCATAGTTCTACAGAATCGCCAAATTTTACAACTCTCACCTTGTCTCCATATTTCTCGCCAAAGAGAGCCATAGCACCGAGAGCTTTAGCCTCAGCTATGGGCATTTCTCTATGCTCATCAAGAGGCATAGCCTTACGTATACGTGCATTTACAAGATGCTCTACTTTGCGGAGTTCTTCCGGGGTAACCTTCTGGAAGTGAGAGAAGTCAAAACGCAAAGATTCGGGAGAAACATATGAACCTTTCTGCTCCACATGCGTTCCGAGCACTTCGCGAAGTGCCTCATGCAGAAGGTGTGTAGCAGAGTGATTGGCTGAAATAGCTGCTCTCGCATCTGTATCGATCACTGCCTTGAAAGTATCAGCAGGATTTTCCGGCAACTTATAAGTGAGATGCACACTAACATTATTCTCACGCTTGGTATCGAAAATTTCAATCTCCTCACCATTGGAATCAATCAGTTTTCCCTTGTCGCCAACCTGGCCACCCATTTCTCCGTAGAAAGGAGTCTCATCAAGGATAATCTGGAAGAATTCCTTTCCTTTCTGCTTCACCTTGCGATAACGAAGTATGCGGCACTCATTTTCAACTGCATCGTAGCCAACAAACTTCTGCTCTCCATCTTTAAGAATCACCCAATCTCCTGTCTCAATTGCAGCAGCATTGCGGGCACGCTGTTTCTGACGGTCCATTTCTTCCTCGTATCCTTTGTGGTCGAGTGTCATACCCTGCTCGCGAAGAATAAGTTCTGTAAGGTCAAGAGGGAATCCATAGGTATCATAGAGAGTAAAAGCATCCTTACCACTGATTTCAGTCTTTCCATCCTTTTTGGCAGCAGCCACAAGATTATCAAGAAGACCAATACCCTTATCTAAAGTACGGAGGAAAGATTCTTCCTCTTCCTTAATCACCTTTTTGATAAGTTCCTTCTGAGCCACTAGTTCAGGATAAGCTTCACCCATCTGATCCACCATCACATCAACCAGCTGATATATGAACGGATTCTTCTGGCCGAGGAATGTATAGGCGTAGCGCACTGCACGACGGAGAATACGACGAATCACATAGCCAGCCTTAGCATTGCTAGGAAGTTGCGAGTCTGCTATTGAGAAAGCGATTGTGCGACAGTGATCAGAGCATACACGCATAGCAACGTCCACCATCTTATCCTTTCCGTATTCCTTGCCTGAAATCTCGCTTATCTTAGCAATATATGGAGTGAATACGTCGGTATCATAGTTTGACTTCTTACCCTGTAGAGCCATACAAAGACGTTCGAAGCCCATACCTGTGTCAATCACCTTTGCTGGAAGAGGTTCGAGGTGTCCATCAGCCTTACGTTCATACTGCATGAACACGAGGTTCCAGATTTCGATTACCTGAGGATTGTCCTTGTTTACAAGAGTAGCACCATCAACTTCTGCTCTCTCCTCATCGCTTCTAAGGTCAATGTGTATTTCCGAACAGGGACCGCACGGACCGGTATCACCCATTTCCCAGAAATTGTCGTGACGGTTTCCGTTAATGATATGACTCTTCGGAAGATGTGCTTCCCAATATTCGGCAGCTTCATTGTCTCGGTCAAGTCCTTCCGGAGCATAACCTTCGAATACAGTCGCGTACAAACGATTCGGATCGAGTTTAAGCACATCCACGAGATATTCCCATGCCCAGTCAATGGCTTCTTTCTTGAAATAATCACCAAACGACCAGTTTCCAAGCATCTCAAACATAGTGTGATGGTAAGTGTCATGACCTACTTCTTCGAGGTCATTGTGTTTTCCACTTACGCGAAGGCACTTCTGAGAGTCTGCCACGCGGGTATATTTAGCCGGGCGGTTGCCAAGGATGATATCCTTGAATTGATTCATTCCAGCATTTGTAAACATTAGTGTTGGGTCATCTTTAATGACCATTGGAGCAGAAGGCACGATATGGTGACCTTTGCTTTCAAAAAATCGTTTGAACGATTCTCTGATTTCCTTAGAAGTAGGCATAATTTTTTACTCTATCTTGGTTGCAGCAGCGAGTATTTACAAACTGCTGTATAAATTGTGTTATTTTAAGATGCAAAGTTAGTCATTTTATTGAGAATTTGCAAATAAATTTTCAGTACAAAAAGGGTACTTAACAAGTTGGCAAGACATATCATAAGAATCGAGTCGATCTATCGCCAACTTATATCCCGCGTCAACTTTATCCGGATAATGAGCATCAGTACTCACTACCAACTTGGCATTATATCTTTTAAGTAGATGCCACCATCTTTCATTAGGGAAAAAACGATGTCCAGTATCGAATTTTTTAGTGTTTATTTCAATAATGACATCCTTTTCAACGGCATTGGCGATTACTTTTTCTACTAATTCAGCATACCAACCTTGATCCTCAAGTTCTTTCCAAGCATGGCTGCCATTATCTCCAATTTTGTCAAGATGCCCAATTATATCAAACCCACCAAGTTCGAGCATCTCCAATTCCATTTTAAAATAAGTCTCTGCCACATATTTGATGTCGCCATCATATTCAGACTTCAGATACTGCAAAAATCTTTCAGCCGGACCATCCACATCAACCGGTTTTCCATCTTTTGTCCGCACAAAATGGACAGACCCAATGCGATAATCAAGCGGAAGGGATTTGAAATAGTCGGTATGAGGACCAAAAGAATCTGAGACATAGTCTATTTCCATCCCTGTAAGAATCCTCATCTTTCCTTCATACAGTTGCTTTAGCCTTAAAGATTCTTTTAAGAAGGCACTCATGTCAGCAGCCTTCATATTTGCACCGGAATGACAACATATGGGACTATGCGGAGATATTCCCCATTCTTGAAAGCCTGCCTCAAAAGCAGACTTTGCCATTTCCGACATGGATGCCCTGCCATCGCAAAACTCTGTGTGGCTATGATAATTTTCCATATTTGGATATATGGTTATTTGATTATTGGTTAAAGGGTTTAATTGTTTGTTTCCGCGGTAATGATAGTGTTACGCATTTTCTTCAGGCGATCTGATTGCCAATCTCTTTGCTTCTCCAATTCGAGAATTTGATTTTTCAAAGCGGTAGCAGAACCTTTCTTTTTATCTGTCTTATGATATTGTTTTCTTAATTCAGTGAGTTTCTTCTCGAGAGCGTTATGCTCATCAAGAGCCTGAAGATATTGTTGCATATTTCTCTTAGCAGCTGCCGACCTAAAGTCTGAAAGTCTTTTTGCAACACGCCCTCCTTGCATGGGGAAAATGAAATCAGAGGCAGCAGTAGCCTTAGTCTGAATATAACGGGAGTCAATATCTCTAAGAATCTTAGAATAATCAGTATCCGGATTCTGAGTGACTGAGATATCCTCGACTCTTGCGAGTGCTACTATATCCTCTTCATCTTCCTGAATATAGTTCTTTCTTACATCATTGGTTTTGAAGATATATACAGACACCTGATCATCCAGACCATTTCTGTCTGTAACCCACCACCCTATTCCATTATCCTCATCAATAGCCAGCATATATTCATTGAAAGGAGAATTGAAAGGATATCCTAAAGCCATCGGCTGTCTAAACTCTCCTGTGCCGGAGTCTTTGGTTGCTACAAAAAGATCATAGCCTCCCATGCTTCCCTCTCCATCTGATGAGAAATATAGGGTCAGTCCATCTGTCAGCATAAAAGGATTTCTGGCATTACCTCCATCGTTGAGCACCTCACCTACATTAACCGGACTTTCCCATGAACCATCCATAAGACGTTCGCTTTGCATAATCACTTCCTTACTATCATCATTATTTTCCGACCATAGAAGTACATCTCCAGCTTCAGTAGAAAATGCGAAATCAGATAAATTATGTCTGTTTTTGAGAATTATGGCATCGGGATTCAAAAGTTTTCCACTATTAGCTGGCAACTTAATATACTTAAAAAAATCAGCAGCGGGGACATCAATCCTATCAATAATCTCAATCTTCTGAACATTTTCGAGAGAATTTTCAGCGATCTCAAGTTGTTGCCTGTATTTTTCAAGCAGTTCCTCACCGGCAATGTTTGGTGATTTCTTCAAGGTCTTCTCAAATTTATCATAAAATTCAGAAGCAAGTTGAAAATCATAGTTCATAAAAGCCCTACGGCCATCGCTCAGCAAGTCTGCCTTAGCAAAGGAAGAACCTGCCAAGAAAACCAAAGTGCCAATGATACATTTATATTTAATATTATATGCTATTTTTGCCATAATTTTCATAAAGAGCAAATATTCTCTATACATATAACAAAAATAGGCGCAATAATATTATAGGGGCAAACATCTTTTAAGATGCTTGCCCCTATAGGAAATATTACTCAGAAAATTATTCAACTGTCTGCTCGTTGAGTAGACGGATCATTTCGATTGCGCTCTTCGGGATACGAGTGCCTGGGCCGAAGATAGCGGCTACACCTGCATTGTAGAGGAAGTCGTAGTCCTGAGCAGGAATTACGCCACCTGCAGTCACGAGGATATCTTCACGACCAAGCTTCTTGAGTTCCTCAATCACTTGTGGCACAAGAGTCTTATGGCCGGCAGCAAGAGAGCTGACACCGAGGATATGCACGTCATTTTCTACAGCCTGACGAGCGGCTTCAGCAGGAGTCTGGAACAGAGGACCCATATCGACGTCGAATCCGCAGTCTGCATAACCGGTAGCAACAACCTTAGCACCACGGTCATGGCCATCCTGACCCATCTTCGCGATCATAATACGAGGCTGGCGACCTTCGCGTTTTGCGAAATCAGCCACTGCTTTACGGGCTTCCTCAAATTCGGGATCACCCTTTTCTTCGCTTGAATACACGCCTGAAATAGTTTTGATGATTGCTTTATAACGTCCTACGACGGCTTCGCAAGCGTCGGAGATTTCACCGAGAGAAGCACGCAGACCTGCAGCTTTCACAGCGAGGTCAAGGAGATTGCCCTTGCTCGGATCCTTGACAGCCTCAGTGATATCAGCGAGGGCTTTCTGCACGGCAGCCTCATCGCGGTTCTTACGGAGTTCTTCAAGACGACCACACTGTTCGTTGCGAACTTCTGTATTATCAATTTCGAGGATATCGATAGGATCTTCGTGGTCAAGACGATATTTGTTGATACCGATGATAGCCTGCTTGCCGGAGTCGATACGAGCCTGAGTGCGGGCAGCAGCCTCTTCAATCTTCATCTTCGGAAGACCTGTTTCGATAGCCTTAGCCATGCCACCGAGTTTCTCAATTTCCTCGATGTGTGCCCATGCCTTCTGAGCAATCTCATTTGTTAGGGCTTCTACATAGTAGCTGCCACCCCATGGGTCAACCTGCTTAGTGACGTAAGTTTCTTCCTGGATATAGATCTGAGTGTTACGTGCAATACGTGCTGAGAAATCAGTAGGGAGAGCGATAGCCTCATCAAGAGCGTTGGTGTGAAGCGACTGAGTGTGGCCAAGTACAGCTCCCATAGCCTCTACACAAGTACGGCCGACATTATTGAACGGATCCTGCTCAGTAAGCGACCATCCTGAAGTCTGGGAGTGAGTACGAAGAGCAAGAGATTTTGGATTCTTAGGATTGAACTGCTTCACAATGCGAGCCCAAAGCATACGTGCAGCACGCATCTTTGCAATCTCCATGAAGTAGTTCATTGAGATACCCCAGAAGAAACTCAAACGAGGAGCAAATGAGTCGATGTCCATGCCTGCATTTACACCGGCGCGAAGATACTCAAGACCGTCAGCAAGTGTATAAGCAAGTTCAATGTCGGCAGTAGCACCGGCCTCCTGCATGTGGTAGCCGGAGATTGAGATGGAGTTGAACTTAGGCATATTCTTTGAAGTATACTCAAAGATATCGGCAATAATCTTCATTGAGAATGCTGGTGGGTAGATATAAGTGTTACGCACCATGAACTCCTTGAGGATATCATTTTGTATAGTACCTGCCATTTCATCAAGCTTCACGCCTTGTTCAAGGCCGGCATTAATATAGAATGCAAGTACCGGGAGGACTGCTCCATTCATAGTCATAGAGACAGACATCTTGCCCAATGGAATACCATCGAAAAGCACTTTCATGTCTTCGATTGAGCAAATAGATACACCTGCTTTCCCGACATCACCAACCACACGTTCGTGGTCGGCATCATAGCCGCGGTGAGTAGGAAGGTCGAAAGCTACAGACAGACCTTTCTGACCGGAAGCTAGGTTACGGCGATAGAATGCATTGGATTCAGCAGCAGTGGAGAATCCGGCGTACTGACGAATGGTCCAAGGACGCATTGGATACATGCCACTGTATGGGCCTCTTAAGAACGGAGGAATACCTGCCACATAGTCAAGGTGCTCCAGACCCTCAAGATCCTCTTTTGTATAAACTGGCTTAACGGGAATGAGTTCCGCAGTGAGCCATTCCTCCCCTTTCTCCACCGGAGCGGCAGTTGCGGGAGTCACAACTTTTGTAATATCGATTTCTTTAAAATTCGGTCTCATGTTGGCGGATTATTTGAGGAGTTTCGCATTGAAGTCCACGAGAGTGTCAAGCACATTGACACGAACATGGATAAAGTTTTCGATTCCCTGAGCCTTCAGCTCATCCATGCAAGCGGGAGCACCGGCTACCACGAACATTGCGCGGCCATTAAGTTCCTTGAATGCTTCCGGAGCGTATTGTGCGTATTCATCATCGCTTGAGCAAAGCACCACAACGTCAGCACCTTTTTCAATAGCTGCGTCTACGCCTTCTTTTACAGAAGCGAAACCGTTGTTGTCAATGATTTCATATCCGGCACATCCGAAGAAGTTTCCTGAGAACTGTGCGCGAGCAAGACGCATAGCGAGGTTGCCGATGGTAAGCATGAATACCTTAGGACGGTTTGCTGCACGTTCAGTATCAAGACGGAGCTGTTCGAATTGGCTTGCAGCGCGATCGAAGTTAAGATACTCTACAGCACCATTTTCAGCCTCTTGGCTGCATCCGCAACCACAAGCGCATCCATCTTTCTTGATCTTGTCAAGAGCCATCTCATTGATGTTAGGATACTGATTTGTACCGAGAAGTATTTCTTTTCTGCGAGCCACGTCTACGTGACGCTTCACGCCACTTTCATTGACTTTAGCCTGAATATCACCTTTCTTGAGCATTTCATAGAAGCCGCCATTGTCTTCAACCTCGTTGAATACCTTCCATGCCTGAGCAGCAATAGAAGAAGTAAGAGTCTCTATGTAGTAGCTACCGCCTGCTGGGTCAACCACCTTATCAAGGTGAGACTCTTCGCGAAGCAGATGTTGCTGATTGCGGGCGATTCTCTCGCTGAATTCATCAGGAGTAGTATATACAAGATCAAATGGAAGAGTCTCAATAGAGTCAACTCCTGCTAAAGCAGCACTCATGGTCTCAGTCATAGAACGCAACAGATTTACGTGTGCGTCATAGATAGTCATGTTGAACTCGCTTGTAACGGCATGAACTGCCATCTTGCAGCATTCTTCATCAGCACCATAAGCTTTGACGATTTCTGCCCAAAGCATACGGCCAGCGCGGAACTTAGCAAGTTCCATAAAATAATTGGAGCTGATACCCATGTTAAACTTGATGCGCTTATTAACTTCGCAAGGAGTCAAGCCTGCCTCAGTCATAAGAGTCATCCATTCAGCACCCCATGCGAGAGCATAGCCAAGCTCCTGGGTGATATATGCACCTGCATTATTGAGAAGGAAACTGTCGACAGCAAAGCAACGCAGACCCTCTATCGGTTTTACAGCCTCATAAACTGCGAGAGCAGTCTCCTTGAGGTCTTTCGGGAATTCAAGACCATGCTTTAGAAGGCGCTTGAAAGGATTGAAGCCGATGCTGCCTTTGAAAGAGTCTTTTGCACCCTCTTTTTCTACAAGCGCAACGAGAGCCTTAGCCATTTCTTCTGCTTTGCGTGGGCAGCAGATGATGTTTACTTCTACCTTTTTAAGATCGATACCTTCAAGCACAGCAGCCAAGTCAGAAGCCTCAAGTCCTTTCATACTGATTCCAAGAGATTCTACACCCTTGTCGATAGCATGCTTTGCATTGGAATTGATCTCTTCAGCTGTAGTTCCGAGGATCTGCTGGCGGATTAGCCAGTCGTTGTTGGTCTTTGTGCCTCTTACATATGGGAACTGACCGGGCATCGAGCCAACTGATGGAAGACTTTCGATATCTTCCTTGCGATAGAAAGGCATGACATTGAAGCCTTCATTGGTGCGCCAAACGAGCTTCTTATTGAAGTCGGCACCTTTTAGATCGACATTTATCTTCGCCATCCATTCTTCAGTAGATATGGGTGGGAACATGTCAAACAGTTTTTCTTTCTTTTCTGCCATAATTAAATAGCTTGTTATAAATGCTAATGAATTATCTTTTCATGGTGGAGGTAAAGGATAAAATGGGAATTTACCCTAACTTTCCTATTTTCGTGCAAATTTAATCATTTTTTTTTGAATAAAGAAATCTAAACTACATAAAAAGCATGAAATAACACCGAAAAAAATATACAAATGATAAAAAACGTGCCAAGTAATCGAACTTGACACGTTATAATCTTATAATTTTAGTAGATTTCATCAATGAGTTCATGATCTCGACATCTCAACACACGCGCCGGGAAGTCATCGCAAAGTTGAAGGTTATGAGTTGCCATCAATACTGAATGACCATTGGAAGCCAGACTATGCAGCAAACTTACAATTGAGATTCCGGTTTGAGGGTCAAGATTCCCTGTAGGTTCGTCAGCAAGAATCAACTTCGGATTATTAAGGAGAGCCCTTGCTATCACAATTCGTTGCTGTTCTCCACCGGATAGTTCGTGTGGCATCTTGTAGCTTTTGTTGTTCATGCCCACATCGATTAATACATCTTCAATCCGCTGGTCCATCTCTGAACGATTACGCCATCCGGTAGCCTTCAGCACGAAAGAAAGATTGTCATAGACAGAGCGGTCTTGAAGCAACTGGAAATCTTGAAATACTATCCCGATATTTCTTCGTAGGAATGGCACATGTTTCCTTTTGATATTCAGCATATCATAACCCAGCACATTAGCTCGATTGCCGGCAAAAATCGGCACTTCAGCATACATTGACTTCAAAAGGGAACTTTTCCCACTTCCTACACGACCTACGAGATAACAGAACTCCCCTTCTCCAATAGAGAAAGACACTTCTTTCAAGACTGTTTTTTCTGCGCGATGAATCTCTACGCCTTCATATGTAATAATATCCGACATTCTGACTATTCTTTTTCAGCATATTGCAACTTTATGAAGCCTACAGCAACTGCACCACAAACGAGAAGAACACCGGCTGCCACAAGCATGTAGCTCTGATTGCCACCAAGCAATGAAAGCAAAACTCCTCCAAGTGCAGCTGCTACGATCTGAGGAAGACAAATAGTACCGTTGAAGAGTCCAAGATATGCTCCCATGTTTTCTCCCTTAAGTGAATTGGTCAATATTGTAAACGGCAGGGCAAGCATTGCAGCCCAAGCGCAACCAATAAGCAAGTAGCTGATGAAGAGAAGATACTTATCAGTAAAGAAGATTGTAGAGACAAAACCTATAGCACCAAGAAGGAGACTTACGATATAGACAGTCTTCAAATTTTTGAAACGAGGGATAACTATAGCCCAAAGCACAGAACCTATGGCTTGCACTGCAAAGAGCGTACCAACCCAGTTACCGGCTTCCTGATATCCTGCAGAAGCGACATCATGCGTGCCCCAAACGCTTCCGGCAATCGCTCCATTAGTGTATGTCCACATAAAAAGGAATGCAGACCAACAGAAGAATTGAACAAGACCTACACTCCAGAAAGTGGAGGGTGCTTCCTTCAGCATCTTCACCAGATTAAACTTCTCACGCTTTTCAGTCTTACAAGCATCGATACCATGAAATCTTGCATATTCGGCAGGAGGCATTTCCTTAATAGTCACAAAACTATAAATCACGCATAAAATAAGCACAGCAGCCCCGATATAGAATGAATAAGTGACTGAGGCAGGCACCACACCCTGAGGAGCTACATTGCTTATGCCAATGGCTGTAAGAACAATAGGAGCGAGATAGCCTACCAGAGAACCTGCGTTGCAAAGAAAACTTTGAATTGAATAGGCAAGACCTTTTTGCTTTTCATTGACCATGTCGCCTACGAGCATCTTGAATGGCTGCATCGCCATGTTGATAGACGTGTCGAGGAACATCAAAGCAACAAAGCCGAATACCATGGCTCCGCTGACTGCAAGCCCAAAACTACCTGCATTAGGAAGCAAGCACATCACTATCACAGCAATCAGAGCTCCAAGAAGCAAATATGGCAGGCGTCGTCCAAGACGACACCAAGTCCGGTCGGAAGCAACACCAATTATCGGCTGAACTATGATACCCATAAGAGGGGGGAGAATCCAAAAATAACTAAGAGAATGAGGGTCAGCACCAAGAGTAGCGAAAATACGGGAGATGTTTGCGCTTTGCAGCGCATAAGCAATTTGGACTCCGAAGAATCCGAAACTAAGATTCCATAGTTTCCAGAAACCAAGGTCAGGTTTTTGTTGTGTCATTATTTTTTGATGTATTAGGTCAATATTATTTTTCTATCATTTGATAAAGAAGTTTTATTTCCTCCGGCCATATAG
>CAMWQF010000037.1 GCA_947176285.1 uncultured Porphyromonadaceae bacterium | reverse complement strand
AATTCAAACTCCCTGACGCAAAAATTGCTATGAACCCTTCCGAAAATCGCGACGAATGCCGCCTTATGGTGGTTGATGTACGCGATGGAAGCATAAAACATTGTATATTCAAAGAAATTATCAACTTTTTCGAAGACCGGGATGTGATGGTATTCAATGATACTCGTGTTTTCCCGGCCCGTCTTTTCGGAAATAAAGAAAAGACTAATGCGAAGATTGAGGTTTTCCTGCTTCGTGAACTCAATGAAGCCAATAAATATTGGGATGTTCTTGTTGAGCCGGCACGTAAGATTCGCATTGGCAACAAACTGTATTTTGGAGAAGATGACTCAATGGTGGCAGAGGTTATAGACAATACTACTTCTCGTGGGCGCACACTACGTTTTCTCTATGATGGCCCTCACGATGAGTTTAAGGCTGCCTTATATGCATTGGGAGACACTCCGCTTCCTGACTATATCACACGTGACGCAGAGCCTGAAGATGTAGATCGTTATCAGAATATATTTGCGAAGAATGAGGGAGCTGTGATGGCTCCGGCTGCAGGCCTTCATTTTAGTCGTGAATTGATGAAGCGTCTTGAGATTAAGGGTGTGGAAAGAGGTTTCATTACATTGCACTGCGGTCGTGGCAATTTCCGTGACATCGATGTAGAAGATCTTACTAAACATCGTATGGATTCTGAGGAGATGTTTGTAGAGGAGGATGTCGTGGAGATGGTCAATGCAGCAAAAGATCGCGGTTCTCGCATTTGTGCTGTCGGCACCTCTACTATGCGGGCGCTTGTTACGGCGGAATGTATGAACGGTCATCTTATGCCATTTGAAGGTTGGACCAATAAATTTGTATTCCCGCCATATGATTTCACTGTTTGCAATGCGATGGTGTCAAACTTCCATCTCCCTTACAGCACATTGCTGATGATGGTGGCGGCATTTGGTGGCTACGATTTGGTGATGAAAGCATATGACATCGCTGTCAAAGAAGGCTATATGTTTGGAGCATATGGTGATGCCATGCTTATTATGCGATGAAACAATGGCGTGATGGCAGTCTGCCGTCTTGCCTGTTTGACATAGAGGGACGCCTGCTCAGCAGGTGTCCCTATTTGTCAAAAAATAGTATTTAAAAATTTTAAGTTCTTAACCAATGGGCTATAATTAAGTTAATTAAGATTAATAATCGAATTTTTTTTCGCAAAACACTTGACAAGCGAATAATTATATATTATCTTTGCATCGTGTTTTTCATGGTATTAGATTTAAGGTTAGAGGATTAGTTGTCGTGAGACAATTACTCCTTTTTTTATGCAAAAATTTCCTTTAGGATATCTATTGATTTGAGATTGTCGCATCCGGGGAAATGAATTCCATAATATTTTAATATTGAGTTTATTAATTCTGATCTTTCTTTGCCCGAGAACCGGAAGCGTCTGGCGTTAGCATAGTTGATTCGTATGAGGGTCGGCAGAAATGCTGAGCGTGTTGCATCTACTCTGAGGCTACTTGTCGACATCGTATTAAATGGATGAGTCATTGTTCCTGACCTCATATCAAATTCCATTCCGTCGCGATATCCGCTTAAGTCAGGCTGTATTCCCATAAGAAAACTCATGCTTACTAAGAATGTAATATGAAAATTAGCTGAGGCAATTCGGTCTTCTGTTGCATCCAATACGTTGATCGAATCCGCAATAAAGTTCCAAAGTCGCGGTTCGGGAGGTGAGTCTCGAAGTAGTCTTGTCAGAAACTCTGACAGGAACAGCACGACAGATGATTTTAACGGGTCATAATATAGTGTGCGCCAAACCTTCAAAGGAAGAATAGATGAAAGATTATGAATCTCTCGGGACGCAGAAATATTGGCTTCCCCTTCTATTATGCTTAGAGGTTGAAGTCGGGCAGAAGTTTGCCGGCTTTTCTTGGATGCTCCAGCCGGAGAAAGAAAAGCCATGCGACCACGCTCACGAGTGAAAATGTTCGTGATATTATGGCGGTCTGTATGTTTTACTGTGCCTAATACGATTCCTTTAATAGTTTCTTTCATTTTTTAGATGAGGCGTCATTTTGGTAAAATTTGGATAAAAAAAGATCTAACTCTTTTCACAAAGAATTAGACCGAAACCTTAATCTTAATTTAATACTATGAAAAACACACTTGCAAAGTTAATGAATTTTTTTGAATTGACAAAAATTTTTTAATAAAAAAACAAAAAAAACACTCAAAAACTAATTTTTAACAATTTGTCACGTTATTGAAGTAGTTAAATATCATAATATGAAAAAAGTTAATATTGCAGTAGCCGGCACAGGCTATGTCGGACTCTCTATCGCTACTCTTCTGGCTCAGCATAACCATGTCACAGCAGTTGACGTTATTCCCGAAAAGGTAGATAAAATAAATAAAAGAATATCACCTATTCAGGATGAGTATATTGAGAAATATCTTTCCGAAAAAGATTTGGATCTGACTGCGACGCTTGATGGCGCTGAAGCGTATCGCAATGCAGACTTCGTAGTAATCGCTGCCCCCACTAATTATGACCCTGTCACTAACTTTTTCGACACTCATTGCATAGAGGACGTAATTGACCTTGTGCTTTCTGTTAATCCTGATGCGATTATGGTGATAAAATCTACTATCCCTGTAGGTTACTGTAGGTCGTTATACTTGAAGTATGCGAATTCAGGAGTCACTAAATTCAATCTCATGTTCTTTCCGGAATTCCTTCGCGAGTCAAAGGCTCTTTATGATAATCTTTATCCTTCTCGCATTATTGCCGGGGTGCCGAAGATAATTGAAAACCGCAAGTATGCCCACGAAAACGATGCTATTTTGAAGGTCACAGACTTGAATATGATGGAAGATGCTGCCAGGTCTTTTGTTGCCTTGCTTGAGCAGGGTGCATTGAAGATAGATATCCCGGTACTGTATATGGGCATGAAAGAGGCTGAAGCTGTAAAACTTTTCGCAAACACTTATCTGGCTCTGCGAGTCAGCTACTTTAACGAACTGGACACTTATGCTGAAGTGAAGGGCTTGGATTCAAGGGCAATTATCGAAGGTGTTGGTCTTGATCCTCGTATTGGCTCTCACTATAATAATCCATCATTCGGATATGGTGGCTACTGTTTGCCTAAAGACACAAAGCAACTTCTTGCCAATTATGCAGAAGTGCCTCAAAATATGATGTCGGCGATTGTGGATTCAAATCGGACTCGCAAGGATTTCATTGCTGATCAAGTGCTTCGCCTTGCCGGTTGGTATGACTATACTTCTAACAATCATTATGCCGCTGATTATGCACAGCGCAACGCCGGAAAAGAGCCTCCCGCCACTCCCACAATAGGCGTTTATCGACTGACAATGAAGTCCAACTCTGACAATTTCCGCCAGTCGAGCATACAAGGAGTGATGAAGCGTATCAAGGCTAAAGGTGCAACTGTAGTGATCTATGAGCCTACTCTTGAAGACGGTTCTTATTTCTTCGGAAGTCTTGTGGTAAATGATTTGCCAAAATTTAAGGAAATGTCGCGGGCTATTATCGCTAATAGGTATGACAGCGTGCTTGATGATGTGGCTGATAAAGTCTATACTCGCGACATCTTTAGGCGTGACTGACCTTTGAAACAATATTTAACAAAGTCTTAGGCGCGTAAATTTGCGCATTTCAGTTTTTTTTATTAATTTTGCATCCGAAAACAAGACGGGTCCTTTTTAGCGGCAAGCGGATTGCCGATAAAGCGGACTCATCTTTTTTAACCCTTTGAGAAAAATAAAAATAGTATATTAACTTACACGGACTGCAGTCCGAAACTCTAAACAAACCATGGCAACTTATCTTACCAAGGAAGGATATGACAAAAAAATGGCTGAACTTGCTGAACTCGAGGCTCAGCGTCCCGCCATCAAAAATGCGATAGCAGAGGCTCGTGATAAAGGAGATCTCTCTGAAAATGCTGAATATGATGCTGCAAAAGAGGCTCAGGGCATGCTTGAGATGAAGATTTCAAAAATCAAGGAACTCATCGCATCTGCGCGTATAATCGATGACAGCAAACTGACTACTGACGAAGTGGGTCTGCTTAATAAGGTCACTATCAAGAATCTCAAGAATGGCGCTCAAATGACCTATACCATTGTCACTGAAAATGAAGCCAACCTTAAGGAGTTCAAACTTGCATCATCCACTCCCATCGCCAAGGCTCTCATGGGGCATAAAGTGGGCGACCAGGTTAAGGTCAATGCTCCGGTCGGTGTGCTTGAATTTGAAATTGTTAAGATAGAACTCTGATTATGACAATTTTCTCAAAAATCATAAAAGGCGAAATTCCATCTTATAAGGTGGCTGAAGATGATCGCTACTATGCTTTTCTCGACATCAATCCTCTTCAATGGGGGCACACGCTTGTGATTCCGAAGCAGGAAACCGATTATATCTTTGATCTTGATGATGAGACATTGGCAGGATTGCAAGTTTTTGCCAAGAAAGTGGCTAAAGCCATAAAGGCAGCAATCCCTTGCCGCAAAGTTGGGCAGGCAGTGTTTGGACTTGAAGTGCCTCATGCGCATATTCATCTTGTGCCGCTCGCTTCAGAAGGTGATATGGATTTCCATAATAAAATATCAAATCCTGATCCTGAGAAGATGAAGGAGATTGCTGCAAAAATTGCAGAAAATTTTCATGAATAATCAATTTTTTGTGATAAAAATGAGACCGGACTTTGACTTTGTCCGGTCTTTTTCGTTATATAACTATAGAGATGAATTAATCTCTTGCGATACCACAATCTACTACCAATAACTCAAAACCAAAAATTTAATCATGGAAATTCTCAACTTTATCAAAATATATGAGAATAGTTTTAAGAAAAACTGGGATCTTCCGGCTCTTACAGACTACTCAAAAGGTGACACCATGACTTATGGTCAGCTTGCCTTTTCCATTGGATTGGCTCATACCTTCTACAAGTCGATAGGAATTAAACCGGGAGACAAAATCGCACTCTGCGGAAAAGACTGTTCCGATTGGATTCAGATTTATATGGGAGTTGTCACCTATGGGGCTGTAGTTGTGCCAATCTTGTCAGAATTTAATCCTGTCGATATTGGGCATATTGTGACTCATAGTGGTGCTTCTGTGCTAATAGTGCAAGAATCAATATGGGAGCAAATGGAGCCTGATTCTCTGTCGAAAGTGAAAGCAGTTTTCTCTTTAAAGGGTCATGATGTGCTATATGAAGCGGAAGGCGAAGAAATAAAGCGCCATTTCCGTCTCACAAGACGCAGGTTTAAACGTGCATATCCCAATGGATATGGTCCGGATGATGTGAAATATGCCGACAGGGATAATTCAGAGATAGTAGAAATCAACTACACTTCCGGCACTACAGGTTTTTCTAAGGGAGTAATGCTTACAGGAAGGAATCTTGCCGGCAACGTATGTTTTGGTATTGATAGCAAGCTGCATTTTAGGTCGAGTCGCGCACTTACTTTCTTGCCGCTTGCTCATGCGTATGCATGTGCCTTCGATATGCTGACCCCATTGGCTGTAGGCAGTCATATCACAGTCCTTGATAAGACTCCATCGCCCCGTATCCTGCTTAAGGCTCTCAGCGAGGTGCGCCCTAACTTAATTATATGTGTACCTCTGATTCTTGAGAAAATATATAAGACTCAAATTTTGCCAATGATATCAAAGGGCCCGATAAGATGGACTCTTGCCGTTCCGCTGCTTGATACTCTTGTATACACTAAAATAAGAAAGAAATTGATAGAAGCATTCGGCGGTGAATTTGAGGAAGTGATTGTGGGAGGCGCTGCACTAAATCACGAGGTAGAAGAATTTCTTCACAAGATTAAGTTCCCTTTCACAGTTGGATATGGAATGACAGAATGCGGACCTTTGATTTCCTATACGCCATGGCGTGAGTTTATTCCCGGAAGCGCAGGACGCACTCTTCCTGACATGGAGTCGATTGTAATGAGTGCGGATCCGGAAAACATTCCCGGTGAAGTATGTGTCAGAGGAGTTAATGTGATGAAAGGCTACTACCGTAATAAGGAAGCGA
The DNA here is from genome assembly GCA_947176285.1 of uncultured Porphyromonadaceae bacterium. Classification (GTDB taxonomy): domain Bacteria; phylum Bacteroidota; class Bacteroidia; order Bacteroidales; family Muribaculaceae; genus Lepagella. The sequence goes on along the minus strand of CAMWQF010000037.1, from coordinate 8,008 downwards.
CTGAAGCAGTCTTAGACAAGGATGGATGGCTTAAAACCGGTGACATGGGTACTCGCAGCCCTGATGGTACTCTCTTCTTGCGTGGAAGAAACAAGACGATGATGCTTTCGGCAAGCGGCCAGAATATTTATCCTGAAGAAATCGAGGCTAAACTCAACAATATGCCTTTTGTTGCTGAGTCGCTCGTGGTAGAACGTGACGGCAAACTGGTGGCTCTTGTCTATCCTGATTATCCTACTCTTGATAAGTTTGATCTTACAAGTACGGATATTGCCGGAAAGATGGAGGAAATAAGAAAGGATCTCAACAGATTGGTGGCTCCATATGAGCAAATATCAAAGATACAATTGATACCTAATGAATTTGAAAAAACGCCAAAGCGGTCGATTAAGCGTTTCCTTTACTCATAAGGTAAGTCCTATCTAATGAACTGCACCCCAAAAGTTTTATGTCTAACTTTTGGGGTGCAGTTTGGATTTTATCTCAGTATGTACTTTGCACTACATCATTATGTATCGATATTGGCATAAGTGGCGTGCTCTTCTATGAATTCTCTTCGTGGAGCAACTTCTTCGCCCATCAATACTGCAAATGTATGGTCAGCGCTGGCTGCATCAGTAAGCGTCACTCGCTTTAGCATACGGTTTTCCGGATCCATGGTAGTTTCCCAAAGTTGCTCAGGATTCATTTCTCCAAGACCTTTATAACGCTGAAGGACAAATTTATTGCGGTCGCCACCACAATAGCGGTCTACAAACGATTGCACTTGCTGGTCGGTCCATGCATATTCAAACACGTTTTTCTTCCCCTTTAGCGTGCATTTGTAGAGTGGGGGAGTGGCGATGTAGAGATAGCCGTTGTCGATGATCGGACGTATGCGACGGAAGAAGAAGGTCATCAATAGGGTTGCTATGTGTGCTCCATCTACGTCGGCATCGGTCATGATGATGATCTTGTGGTAGCGAAGTTTTGAAACGTTTGGCTCTTTTGAGTCTTCCTCTGTGCCAATGGTCACGCCAAGAGCCTTAAACATATTGACGATCTCTTCTGACTCAAACACCTTATGCTCCATTGCCTTCTCTACATTGAGGATCTTTCCTCTCAATGGTAGGATTGCCTGGTAGTTAGGGTTGCGGCCCTGCTTTGCGCTGCCGCCTGCGGAATCACCCTCGACGAGGAAGAGTTCGCATGCTGCGGCATCGCGGCTCTTGCAGTCGGCAAGTTTTCCTGGAAGTCCGGCTCCTGATAGAGGTGATTTTCTCTGCACCTTCATGCGGGCATTATATGCGGCATGTCGGGCCTGGGCTGCCAACATCACTTTGTCGACGATGGCTCGAGCTTGCTTGGGATGCTCTTCAAGATAATTTCGCAAGGCTTCGCTCACTGCTGTCTGGACTACTCCCATGACATCGTTGTTGCCAAGCTTAGTCTTGGTCTGTCCTTCAAACTGAGGCTCTGCTACTTTTACTGATACCACAGCGGTGAGACCATCGCGGAAGTCCTCTTTTGATAGTTCTATCTTAAGCTTGTCGAGAAGATGGTTGTCGTCAGCATACTTCTTCAAGGTAGAAGTAAGTCCGCGGCGGAAACCTGTGAGGTGGGTTCCGCCCTCTATCGTGTTAATGTTGTTGACGTAAGAATAGATATTCTCGTTAAATGAAGTGTTGTATGTCATAGCCACTTCCACCGGCACTCCATTACGCTCAGTCTTAAGATCGATGATATCGTCTATCAGCGGCTCTTTGCCCTGGTCTATATAGCGGACAAATTCCTTAAGGCCCTCGTCGCTATGGAATCGGTCGCTGCGTGGCTTGCCATTCTCATCGCGGAATCGTTCGTCGGTCAGCGTAAGGGTGATTCCTGCGTTCAGGTAAGCAAGATCGCGGAGCCTATTGGCAAGAGTCTCATAGTCATAGACTGTTTCTGTGAATATAGATGCATCCGGATGGAAAATTATGGTAGTGCCTGTATGGTCGGTCTCTCCGATCACTTGCAAATCGCATGTCGGCTTGCCGTATGCATATTCCTGCATATGCACCTTTCCATCGCGGTGGATTTCAGCACGAAGATAATCTGACAGGGCGTTGACGCAACTCACGCCTACACCATGAAGACCACCCGACACCTTATAAGACCCCTTGTCAAATTTTCCGCCGGCGTGAAGCACAGTCAGCACCACTTCGAGTGCAGGCTTGTGCATCTTCTCATGCATATCTACCGGAATACCACGTCCGTTATCTACTACTTTGATAGAATTATTCTCGAGAATGGTCACTTCTATATGTGATGCAAAGCCTGCCAATGCTTCATCGATGGAGTTGTCGACAACTTCATAGACGAGATGGTGCAGACCGCGGCCGGAAATGTCGCCAATGTACATTGCCGGACGCTTGCGGACAGCTTCAAGACCCTCAAGCACTTGAATGTTGTCGGCTGCGTATTCTTTCTGTTGTATATCTTCTTGTTCCATTTCTAAATTGTTATAGCCCCTATCGTCTCCTATTTGGAATATTTTTTGATTGTCTGTGATTCTTAATTCTTTACTCTTTCGTCAATCGCATTGGAAATTGATGAAAATATGTCATCGACATTTCCTAGCCCATCAATATGAAGATAACTCCCTTTCCCTTGATAATGCTCTTTAAGAGGTTCTGTCTGATCATGATAAACTTTCAAACGATTGAGGATGGTGTCGATGTTGTCATCGGCTCTTCCGGTCTCTGCTCCTCTTTTAAGCATGCGTGCCACAAGTTCTTCTTCAGGGACTTCCAAACCTACTACCCCGGTAAGTCCTTGACCCATTTCTGAGAGGATTTTTTCAAGTTCGACTGCTTGGGGTATGGTGCGAGGAAATCCATCGAAGATCACACCCTTAGATTCTGAGGGAAGTGACTTGAGTTCTTGACGAAGAATATCAACCATCAGGCTGTCGGGGATTAAATGTCCCTTGCTGATGTATGAATCGGCTATTTTGCCAAGTTCTGTGCCTTCCTTAATGTTTTTGCGGAGTACCTCACCTGTAGAAATATGGTGCAAGCCGTATTTGTCGATGATCTTCTCGCTCTGTGTCCCCTTTCCACTGCCGGGAGCACCGAATAATACAAGATTCAACATGGCGAATATACTGTTTAAATATTTATCTTGATAATAATATTAGGCTTCCTTGATTACGTAAATGTCAGGAATGTTGCGAGCTTTCCCATCAAGATCCAAACCATATCCAATGATGAATTTTGGCGGTATGGTGAATGCTATGTAGTCTGGCGTAAATCCTGTCTGGCTGCTTTCTGGCTTAAACAGAAGAGTGGCGAATCTTACAGATGCGGGATTCTGCTTCTTCAAGTCTTCTATCATGCGGCAGGCTGTTAGACCTGTGTCTACTATATCTTCGATAATGATTACGTCTCGCCCGGCAATGTCATCGCTTAGCCCGATAATCTGCTTTACAGTGCCGGTAGAAGATGTCCCTTCATAAGATTTATACCTGATAAATGTAATCTTTGCTTCATTGAGTCCGGTGGCACGGATCAAATCTGCAGCGAATACGAAAGCACCTGTAAGGACGCATAGGAATATAGGTTGCTTCCCTTCATAATCGCGAGCTATTTCTTTGCCTACTCTCTCTACCTGAGTCGCAATTTCTTCGCGCTTGAGATAGGGAATGAATGTAAGGCCATCTACGACAATTTGATTATCTTTTTGCATACGTCAATAGTTTGTGCAAAGATACAAAAAAATCTTGAAATAGCCAAAAATGTCGTCTGGTTTTGTGTGTTTTTCCTGGCTAAATTTTCCTCACGTCCCGATATCCGCTACCTTGAAAAATTGGCTTCTATAGCAATTCGAAGTCAGTGTCAATGGCTGTGACTTGAAATTCTGTGCGTCTGTTGATTTGGTCTGCAGCTTCTTGATCTTCATCAGAAAGTGTTTCTATATATTCAGGTGTCAGTTCTGTTCCCTCTTCAAACTGAGGATATTCCTTATTGATGCGCTTGGTGACAGTCTTGGGCTTTGTCTTGCCGTATCCTACCCATGTGAGTCGAGAAGGGGATATACCTCTCTCAACGAGATAATCGACCACACTTTTTGCTCTTCGTTCAGAAAGGTCGATGTTGTAAGTCTCGCTTCCTTTCCTGTCGGTATGGGCGCTCATCTCTATGGATACGTTGGGATTATCTTCAAGCATGACGGCAAGTTCATCAAGGGCTTCCTTTGATTCGGGACGTAGTGTGGCTTTGTCGAAATCGTAGAAAATATTCTCTACTACACTGGGCTTCGAGATGGATGCCAATATGAAGTCGATTCCGTATTCTGCATCTTCTTCCGCCGAATCGCTCTCAAATTCCACTTTCTGATTGAGGTAGCCTTTTGCTCCTGCCATCATCACATATTTCACTCCTCGTTGAAGGTTGAACTTAAAACTTCCATCGTTTCTTGCCACTTCTTTCTGATTCGACCCGTCATTGCCCACGATTCTTATTCTTGCATTAGGTACGGGTTCGTCATCCTTGTCTACTACCCATCCTGCAATGCTTATTTTCAGATCCGGAAGAATAAAAGAGTATATGTGGTCGTATCCACGTGCATCCCCTCTATTGCTGCTGAAAAAGCCGGATTCTCCGGGTCCGAAAGTTATTCCGAAGTCATCTCCGGTGGAATTGATGGGTTGTCCCATATTGTCGATGCTCCAGCGGTCGCCTGTTGAGTTTAGGGTTGCCTTGAAAATATCAAGGCCTCCATATCCGGAGTGTCCGTTGCTTGAAAAATATAAAACAGAGTCTGTCCTTGCGAACGGAAACGATTCATCCGCCTGGGTGTTGATTTGAGGACCGAGGTTTTCAAGAGATCCACCACGGTCTTGCAGATTGATGCGCCATATGTCAAGCCCTCCATATCCTCCGGGCATGTCGGATGTGAAATAGAGATAGGTTCCGTCTGGTGAAACAGCGGGGTGGCCAACGGCAGTTACTGTATCGCTCAATATCTCAAATTTTTGAGGTGCACTCCAGGATGCATCACTTCGTCTTGAGGTGTATATTTCCACTGATGTGCTTGATGTCTCAGAGCGTTTGGCTACTGTCAAATACATAGTCTGTCCATCAGGTGAAAAGGAGATTATTCCTTCATCTGCGTCGGAGTTAAGTTCTCCATCTACAGGCTCCGGACGTAGCCATTCCCCCTTTTCATTCTTTTTTGCCATCCAGAGGTCTCCATTTTTCATCCCGGTGATATCAGATTTATTCTCTCCGGTCGCTTTCTCGTTTGTAGTGGTATAATACAAAATATCGTAGTTCTTGTCGAAATACATTGGAGCGTAGTCTGCACGGCGCGAGTTGAATAATTTTGATTGCTTTACGATGTATCTGCTTTTCGGCGCTTCTTTTGATGCAATTGCTATGTCGCAACCCCTTATTCCTGCACGTGCCACAGCATCTTCTGGCTTCCAATCGAGATACTTATCATACTCTTCTTTTGCTTGCTGATATTTCCCGGAGGCTTGTAGCATTTGTCCGAGTCTCAAGTATATAGTTGAGTCGGTCTGTCCATACCTCAGGGCATTGTTATATGCAGCCACTGCATTTGCCGGACGGTTTAGCCGCTGATAGCATGTTGCGAGTTTATAGGCAACTTCACCACGTAAAGGGCGCTCTTCCGGTTTTGTGAGACGATTGTATATTTTACGATACATGTTTGATGCCGCAAAAAATTCTCCTCGTGCGAGAGTGTCGTCAGCATCAGAAAGTTTTACGGATTTGCATGAAGAAAGAATCACCATCATCAGTAAGATAAATAGTGAAGTCAGATTATTATGTCGGTTCTTAATCATATAGAATGAACGCGAACAAGGTCGGGTTTATTGTCGCATTTGTTAGTGGGAAAGAATCTATTGCCCCACTTTTAAGAGACGGAGACTAAGACAGTGAATCAGATAGAGTGTCAAGGCATTTTTTTACCTCCTCGTCGGTTTTAAAGAGTTTGTCTTTACATATCTTGAGCAATTCAAGGGCTCTCGATGTTAGGGCTCCGAGGGAGTCGATGTCGCAGTCTGCACTTTGCATTTTTGCAGTGATTGCCTCTAATTCTGCTATTGCCTCCGAATATTTGATTTCTTTCTTTTCCATAATGTGTGAGCAAATGATATTGCAAAATTAATCAATTTATCTATAATATTAAGGCTTTCTCCTTTTTTTTTGTTAATTTTGCACTATGAAAAAGATAGCAAGCTTCACCATCGACCATATTTCTCTACTACCGGGGATATACGTCAGTCGAAAAGATACTACTCCGGGAGGTGATGTCATCACCACATTTGATGTGCGAATGACAGCTCCCAATCGCCAGCCGGCATTGTCTATTCCTGCTCTTCACGCTATGGAGCATCTTGCGGCAACATTCCTTCGCAATCATCCTCAATGGGGCTCAAAGATAGTGTATTGGGGTCCGATGGGTTGTTGCACCGGAAATTATCTTCTTCTAAATGGCAATTATCAAAGTTCAGATATAGTGGAATTGCTTAAGGAAACTTTTCGGTTCATTGCAGATTTTGAGGGTGAGATTCCGGGCGCGACCCCTAAAGATTGTGGCAACTATCTCCTGATGAATCTTCCGGAGGCGCAAATGGCTGCGCTCGACTATCTCAAGGTCTTATCTTCTTCGGATCTCCCTCTTTCATACCCATCCCTTAACTCTTGACTCTTAACTCTTAAATATATGGCACATCTTTCGGAACGCGGTTTTGAAATGCCCGCATCTCCTATACGAAGACTCGCTCCGCTTGCTAATGAGGCAGTGAAGCGTGGAATAAAAATATACAGACTGAATATCGGACAACCTGATCTTCCCACACCTCCTCAGGCTTTTGAGGCGCTGAGAAATATTGACCGTGATGTATTGGAATATAGTCCTTCGGATGGCTTGCCATCTCTTCGGGCAAAACTAAAGGAATACTATCATCGCTTCAATATTGATGTGGATGTAGACGATATTATTGTGACTTGCGGAGGATCCGAGGCTGTATTGTTTGCTTTCATGGCTTGTCTTGATCCGGGCGATGAGATTATTGTTCCTGAGCCTGCTTATGCCAATTATATGGCGTTTGCAATTTCTGCCGGGGCGAAAATCATCTCTATTCCTTCATCGATCGACAAAGGGTTTGCCCTCCCTCCTATTGAAGAATTTGAGAAGTTGATTACCCCTCGCACAAAAGGCATTCTTATTTGCAATCCAAACAATCCCACGGGATATCTTTATACGATTAAAGAAATGATGCAGATACGCGACTTGGTGAAGAAATATGATCTGTTCTTGTTTTCTGATGAAGTCTATCGTGAGTTCTGCTATACAGGTGCTCCTTATGTGTCTGCATTCCATCTTCCGGGTATTGAAGAAAATGTTGTGCTGATTGATTCTGTTTCCAAACGCTATAATGAATGCGGTATTCGTATTGGCGCCCTGATAACAAAAAACAAAGAATTACGCGCTAATGTGATGAAGTTCTGCCAGGCTCGTCTTAGTCCCCCGCTTATCGGACAGATTATTGCAGAAGCATCAGTTGATGCTGATCGTGAGTATATGCTGGATGTCTACAATGAGTATGTAGCGCGTCGCAATTTCCTTGTCGATGGCATTAATAAGATTCCCGGTTGCTATTCGCCTATTCCTATGGGAGCGTTCTACACAGTGGCAAGCCTTCCTGTGGATGATGCAGATGATTTCTGCGAATGGTGTCTGAGAGAGTTTTCCTATGAAGGTGAAACTGTTTTTATGGCTCCTGCTTCCGGGTTCTATACGACTCCCGGCAAAGGAAAAAATGAAGTGCGTCTTGCTTATGTGCTCAATCGCGAGGAACTTGGAAAGGCACTTAAGGTGCTTAGTAAAGCCCTTGAAGCCTATAATGCTAAAAAGAGCAACGCAAATGGTGATAAATAGGTTAAAAAAAATTGATTGTCATCGCGACAACCAATCTTCTGTTAACCTTAAAATCTAATACCATGAAAAACTCGATGCA